>JBFLWQ010000001.1:242960-266592 GCA_040757775.1 Thermodesulfobacteriota bacterium | reverse complement strand
CATCTTTGGAGTCTGGTAAAGCCCCGTGTAAATAACCTCCATACCAGCATCTTTGAACGCCTGAACCAGCACATGAGCCCCCCTATCATGACAATCTGCCCCAGGCTTCGCCAGTAAAATCCTTGTTTTCCACACTCGCATTCTTCTTAAACCTCCAATTAATTAAATTCTCTCATTCGTATAAACTGATTCTGATAAAAAAGATAAAAAAATAGATAGTTATACTATAAACAGAGAGCTTTGAAAGATGCCCAATTTGTCATTGCGAATCCGCCAGAGGCGGATGAAGCAATCTCATAACGGCTTGATTATCAAAGAGATTGCCACGTCCCCTTCACTTCGCTCAGGGCTTCGGCTCACCTGCTCCTCGAAACGACAGTTTGTATAGATTTTCAAAGGTCTAAAACAGTAAAACGTTATAAACGCGGGGTAATGATTGAAATATTAGAAATTACCTAAGGATTAATTAGGGAGGGCATTTTCCGCATATAGATCTAAAAAGGGTAGTACTCAGGTAACGGTCTCCCCTATCGGGGAGTATCACAACAATTACCCCAGAATCCATATTCCTTGCAATATCAAACGCTCCAGCCATTGCTGCTCCGCTTGACATACCAACAAAAAGGCCCTCTTCTGTAACAAGCTTCCTCGTCATATCAAATGCCTCACCATCATTGATAACAATCTTCCCATCAAGCTTCTCTGGATTGTATATCTTGGGAACAATAGCTTCTTTCATATTCTTTAGCCCCTGTATCGTGTGTCCTATTACCGGCTCAACCCCTACTATTTTTATATCGGGTTTATGTTCCCGCAGATACTTTCCGACACCCATTATAGTCCCCGTTGTCCCCATGCCAGCAACAAACACATCTATTTCTCCATTCGTCTGGGATAAAATTTCAGGGCCAGTCGTCTCGTAATGAGCAAGAACATTGCTGGGGTTATCAAACTGATTGGGCATATAGTACTTATCAGGCGCATTATCAATTATCTGATGGGCTCTTTTTATAGCACCATCAGTACCTTCTTTCGCAGGAGTGAGCACAACCTCAGCACCAAAAGCTCCCAGAATATACTGTCTCTCGGTACTGACACATTCCGGCATTAAAAGCTTAATACGATACCCTTTTGCAGCTGCTATCATTGCCAAACCAATCCCTGTATTCCCTGATGTTGGTTCAAGGATTATTTTATCTTTGGTTAATTCCCCAGACTCTTCTGCTTTCTGCAACATATAGTAAGCAGGTCGATCCTTAACCGAACCCCCTGGATTGGCTCCCTCAAATTTACCTAGAATCCTCACCTTAGGATTTTCATTTATATTGGACAACTCTATAAGTGGGGTATTTCCTATAATAGATAACAAATTCACATTAGTTCTCCTTTTCGGTTATATGCCCATATTGTTAAATTATGCTACCTCGAGTTGAGTCAGTCCAATCTAAATAAAGCTATTTTCTTTACGTTACAATGAATAGATCTCTTTCCCAAAGGTGTGTACCCAGTTCTTCTCCAGAACCTTTATCGCTTCTTCCGTCTTGTCCACGCCCACAATAACAATAGACTGTCCACTCTCTCCCTTGCCCAAAAAGGTATAAAGATACAACACATTAATATTGGAGGCATTCAGAGGTTTGAGCACAGCTTGAAGGGCGCCAGGGTGATCAGGGATTTCCACTGCTATTACATTTCGTTCCCTCACGGAATATCCATGGCTCTTTAGAACATTGATCGTCTTTTGAGGATTATCGGTTACAAACCGCACAGTACTGACTTCGGAGGTATCAGCCACTGAAATAGCTCTGATATTGATTCCCTCGGCACCAAGGTACTCGCTCACACGTAGAAACTGGCCCGGTATATTATCCAAAGTAATAGAAACCTGTTTGACACTCATAGGTTACCCCCGATTGAAAAGCATCTAAAATAAATCATACCCTGCCATCAATGCCTTTTTGTTAATATCGATCAGCATTTTTTTAGCCTTAAAAGTATTTTCCAAAACTTTAATTAAAGTGGAAAGTGAAACAAGATTAGTCTTTTTGCTGAATGCCCCCATCATTACCATGTTCGCCGACTTTGGACTTTTAAGCTCTTCAGCAATATCACTTGCTGGAACTTGTATAACCTCAATATCACCCCTTGAAACCACGGATTCCGTTATAGAAGAGTTAATGAACAGGAGTCCACCAGATTGGATCTGGTTTTGAAATCGAACCAGGGAAGGCTGGTTCATAGCCACCACAAAATCCGGGGAGGAAGCTACTGGAGAGGCAATCTCTTCATCGGATATGGCTACTGTACAATTGGCGGTACCGCCGCGAACTTCGGCACCATAAGAGGGTAAGTAAGTTACATGTTTCCCCTCCGACATTGCAGCCTGAGACAGGTTGAGCCCCATGGAGAGAACTCCCTGTCCGCCGAAACCTGCAAAGATTGTTTTAATCAGCATCTCTTTTACCAGTAATGTCCTTTGTTCTAGTAGTATCCTTAATTAAACCCAGTGGGAACTCCTTCGTCATTTCGTTTTCGACCCACTGCCATGATTCCAACGGACTCATCTTCCAATTGGTAGGGCAAGGAGAAAGTATTTCTACCATAGAATAACCAAGATCATCGATTTGTGTTTGAAAGGCTTTGCGGATAGCCTTTTTAGTCCTCTTGATATTTGCCGGTGAATTAACAGCAGTCCGCTCGATATAAGCCGCGCCTTTGACCAGAGCCACCATTTCACTCATCCTGACAGGGTATCCCTCTAATCTCGTATCTCGTCCATACGGAGTAGTAGTAGTCTTCATATTGGAAAGAGTAGTCGGTGCCATCTGTCCACCAGTCATTCCGTAAACAGCGTTGTTGATGAAAATAGAGGTTATACATTCCCCTCTGTTGGCGGCATGAATAGTTTCAGCCGTACCAATAGCAGCCAGATCACCATCTCCCTGATAAGTGAATACCAATGCATCAGGATATGCCCTTTTAAGCCCCGTGGCTACAGCCGCCCCTCTCCCATGAGCCGATTCCGCCATATCAACATCAAGATAATGGTACGCAAAAACCGAACATCCGGGAGGGGGAATACCTATGACCTTGTCCTGAATATTCATCTCGTCGAACACCTCGGTCAAGAGCCGGTGCACGATGGAATGCCCACATCCCGGGCAGTAATGGAATGCGGCTCTCTTCAATGATTTAGGTCGTCTGTATACCTTCTTCACTTCTCTATTTTTAGACCTTTCTGATAATAAAGACGGGTGATTACTCGAAGAATTTCGCTAGGAGTAGGAATTACACCTCCTGGCCTTCCGTAAAAGGATATCTCCCTTTTCCCTTCGACTGCCAGTTTTACATCTTCTATCATCTGTCCCATGTTCATCTCAAAAACCAGAAAATGTTTTGTCATTTGAGTTAATTCGCTGACTTTCTCATAAGGAAATGGCCAGAGAGTGATCGGTCTAAACATTCCCACCTTCAAACCATTTGCCCGTGCATTCCTGATTGCCCCTTTTGCAATTCGGGCAGCCACTCCAAAGGCAACTACTACCAGTTCAGCATCTTCGACCATATATATCTCGTAAGTGGTTTCTTCTTTCTCTATCAAGCGGTATCTTCTGAACAGACTCCAATTAAGCTCTTCCAAATCTGTTGGCTTTGAGGTAAAGGTTTTAACAATTCTACTTGGCCGTCCTTTAGCCCCTCTAAGTGCATCGCTTCTGACCGGTAATTCTGATGGGGCATCATATTTAAATTCCACAGGCTCCATCATCTGCCCAAGCATACCATCCCCCAGAATGATTACGGGGATCCGGTACTTGTCGGCAAGATCAAAGGCACGGTGAGTGAGGTCTGCTAATTCCTGTACTGATGATGGCGCCAGGACTATGGTACGGTAGTCTCCATGACCTCCGCCCCGGGTAGACTGGAAGTAATCCGATTGGGCAGCGGATATGCTTCCCAAACCGGGGCCACCTCTGGAAATGTTGACAATAACAGCAGGGAGCTCGCAAGCGGCGAGATAGGAAATTCCTTCCTGTTTCAAACTGATTCCCGGACTGGAAGAAGAGGTCATTGCGCGTACTCCGGCCAGACTGGCTCCGTATACCATGTTTATGGCAGAGACCTCACTTTCAGCCTGAACAAAGGAACACCCTTTCCTTCTGCTTAAATTGGTGGCCATATATTCGGTAAGTTCATTTTGAGGGGTAATCGGATAGCCAAAATAACACTGGCAGCCAGCTCGGATGGCAGCTTCCCCAATTGCAGCATTTCCGTACATGAGAATCTTAGCCACGGTACACCTCTATTACCACATCAGGGCACACGATTGCACAGGTTGCACAGCCAGTACAATCACCATTACTATTAAAGCGAACCGGTAAGTAGCCGTTGGCATTCAGTTTATCGGATGGAGAAATTGAATCTTTCGGACAAAAAGCTATGCAGATCTGACACCCCTTACAGAGCTCCTGATCAATCTCTATATACCCCTTCATTCCGTATCCTACCCTCTAAATTAAATGAAGTTAAAGATTTAAATCATATTCCATACGTTGTCAATATTTTTTTAGCCTGTTTTTAGCCTGTTTTCTGCGAAAACAAATTTAATTTTTGTTGACTTATGTTTCTCTAAATGGTAAAAATAGCCGTATTATTGGTTTGTATACTCTTTGAGCTACTTATCTTGCACTTCATACAGATGGGCATCTTAAAAATCCTGCTTGTGTTTGCTTCAAAGGGATTCTTTTTTTCGAAATAAAAACTAAAGGTAATAAGCAAAGAACAGATATGGGCACAAAATTACGTTTCATCAAATAATAAAAGGAGGTCTGAAAATGGGAAAGCTGGATGGAAAAGTAGCAATAATTAGTGGATCGGGTAGGGGATTGGGTAGAGGGTTTGCTCTAGTAATGTCAAAAGAAGGTGCATCCATAGTGGTAAATGATGTGGATGACTCTGCTAATCAAGTGGTGAAGGAGATAGAATCTAAAGGTGGGAAAGCTGCAGCAGTTATAGGTGGAGTAGGGACAAAGGATGTAGCAGAGAAATTGGTCAGTACTGCTGTTAAAGAATTTGGTAAACTGGATATATTGGTTAATAATGCCGGTATAATCAGAGACCAACTTTTACATAAGATGGAAGAGAAACAATGGGACGATGTCATAACTGTTCACCTTAGAGGTGCTTTCCTCAATACTCAAGCCGCAGTGAAGTATATGATTGAGAACAATGTAAAAGGGAGGATTATCAACATTACTTCTTCAGCAGGGATCTATGGGAATGTAGGTCAGGCGAATTACAGTGCAGCCAAGGCGGGTCTTATAGGGTTGACTCTGTCCAATGCCAAAGAACTGGCACGACGTGGAATTTGTGTGAATGCGGTAGGTCCGGCAGCTCAGACTGCCATGACAGAGTCGATGCCTGATAAAGTAAAGGAAATGATGTACAAGCACCTTGCTTCTACGTCTACGATTCAGAGAATGGGACAGCCTGAGGATGTGGCTCCTACGGTTGTCTTTCTTGCTTCTGATGATTCCTACTTTGTGACCGGGCAGGTTATCTGTGCCATGGGATCAACCGGTGTGATATAAACCTGTTCATATCCGTATCCTGAATGTATTTATGCCTCTGCATTCAGGATACGGTAGATATACAAAAATAAATCTTACTTAAATCCATCCCTTCCACTTGTAGTATGCCAATCCCATGTATTCATGCAGGACTGCTTGAAATAGGAGGAGTCTCTGAAGAGGATGGGTAATATATTTTTCAGCGGGAGCAGTGGAGGCAGGATAAACAATAACACCTGCATGTTCGAAAGAGAGTTTTGCCCTCAACATGTGGTATGAAGATGTTACAAGAATAGCATCCTTGAGCCCTAAATCATGCATAATCTTATTCACTTTAACAGCGTTTTCATAAGTACGGCTAGACTTTTTTTCGATTATGATATTCCCAGATGGAACTCTAAGATTTTCTGCTATTTGCGCCATACTACCGGCTTCTGATATATAGCCAGGGAATCTTTTTGGGTTTCCCCCACTAAACACCATTTTACCTGCCTTACCTTCGAAATACAGTTCAATTCCCTTTACAGCCCTGTCTATAGAACTCAGGGTTAGTTCTCCTGTAGGGTAGAATCCTCCCCCTAAAACAACAATCAAATCAGCCTTTTTTATGTCAGGTCTAACAGTAAGGTAGGAAGAGAGAAGATTAGGTAAAGGTGTAAACATAACAGACAGGAAGAATATAAGGCAAATCCAAAATATAACCTTTAGCAGTTTCCCGAACCGTGTCAGGGATCCTCTTTTTCTAGCCAAGGCATTCTCCCCCTTTCAGCTTTTGGGTCTCTGTTTGTTCAATTGGTCTGTGAAAAAAGAAAAAATATACCCGCTCTTTCATTGAAATGCCGTTATCCAAACAAATATTATAACCAATTTTATAACCAGACAGGCAACCTAAGTCAACTAGTTATTTTTTTATATTGTATGGGAAAAGTATGTGTTATATGTTAGAATACCCTGATTAAAAAACAGGGTTTGAAAATTAGCAGATGCAAGGTTGTTCAAAAATGGGAAATAAACAATAAACTGTCCATGCCAAAAGTAAGTGTTATAATTCCCACCTATAATCGAGCAAACTTCCTTGAGGAAGCAATTGAATCAGTTCTGTTCCAGAATTATAAGGATTTTGAGCTGATAGTCGTTGATGATGGTTCCACAGATGAAACTAGAAACATCGTGCGAAGATACACTGATGAAATAGTTTATATTTATCAGAATAAGAGGGGTGTGAGTTGTGCGAGAAATATGGGCATAAAAAATTCCTCCGGAGAGTATATTGCTTTTCTGGATTCCGATGATAAGTGGTCACCGGACAAGCTTGCTTATCAAATGGATTTTTTTGCTCACAATCCTGATGCCTTGATATGTTATACTGAAGAGATATGGTTTAGAAATAATGCAAGAGTAAATCCCATGAGAAAACACAGAAAATACAGCGGTATGATATTCGACAAGGTGTTGCCCCTGTGTATTATAAGTCCGTCTTCTGTTATGCTAAAAAGGGAGTTGTTCTTTGACAGGATAGGGTTCTTTGATGAGAGTTTACCAGCCTGTGAGGATTACGATATGTGGATCAAAATAGCCGCCAGTTACCCTATCTATTTGATAGAAACCCCTCTTATAATAAAGAGAGGAGGACATCATGACCAGTTATCCCGGAATTTTGTAGGTCTTGACAGGTTTAGAATAAAGGCGTTGGTTAATATATTGGAAAGTGGTATTCTTTCCCCTGAACAGTACAAAGCATCGTTAAAAGAGCTAAGAAAAAAATGTACCATATTTGGCAATGGGTGTTTAAAAAGGGGAAGGATAGCAGAGGGGGAAAGGTATTTAAAGATACCAGACAAATATGAAATTAAATTATATGCATGAAATGGACTAAAATACCCAAAGCTGCTAAAAAGGAAATCTAAATATAATGAATACGGAATATAAGCATTTAGCTATAAGATCCATTGATCTGACTGACACTACCTTTGTCACTACCTATGGTTTTGCCCTAACACAATTAAAGAAATCCATTGAGAAGATAGGCATACTCAATCCTCCATTGGTGAAAAAAAAATCCGAGGAGCAGTACAGCATAGTGTGTGGCTATAAAAGACTTCTGGTCTGCCATGAAATAGGAATAGAAGAATTGAGATGTGCTATTATGTGCCAGAGTATTGAAGACAAGGATACCTTTTTGATAAGCCTTTATGATAATCTCTCCCACAGGGTTTTAAACCCTGTAGAGAAATCCATAACCATCAGTAAACTACAAAAATACTATTCAGTCGAAGTTATAGTAAAAAAATTCTTACCTCTTTTGGGATTGAACTCCCATTATTCGGTATTGGATAGAATCAAACCTCTATCAAGTCTGGATGTGAAAATCAAAGACGCAGTTGTAGATGGAAGGATAGATGAGGGGGTAGCCGCAAAGTTTTTGAATTTTTCAAAAAAAGACAGAGAACCGATTCTCCAAATTCTCTCTACCCTAAGGTTCAGCAAAAATAAGCAGAACGAAATTATTGATAACCTATATGATATTACTAAGAGAGACGGATGCTCAGCATACAGCATACTCAATGCCAAGGAATTAAAGGATATTTTAGCTGACAGTAACCTCAACATACCCCAAAAGGGCAGCAGGGTGCGTTACTTCCTCAGAAAGCTGAAATATCCAAAAATAATAAAAGCTGAGAATGATTTTTTGGAAATGAAAGGGAAATTAAATTTTGGGGATAAAATAAGATTAACCCCTCCACCGTCTTTTGAGGGGGACAGGTACTGTATTGAGTTTCTATTTGAAAACATGGACGATCTGGAAGATAGCCTTAAAAAAATAGACTCTGCTAAGCACAACAAAGAGTTCAAAAGAATAATTGAAGGCTAAAGAGATGGTCAGATATATTCCCAGGAAGATTATTATAGATACCAAAGTTAGGGATTCACTCATTACTCACAACATTCTTAACAATCTTCCAGGTGTTCCAGTAGAGTATTTAGCTGATACAAGTACAGCAATAGATGCCATAAGAGGTAGGAAAGACCCCTTGTGTGCCGGGAAAAAGGTGCTCTTACTCACGGAAAACAGAGGGAGATTTCTAAAATCCTGTCCTGGTACAAAGGAATATATATGCTGTGGCTACCAAATATTGAACTTTGCAACCAACTGTAACTTAGAATGCTCCTATTGTATCCTTCAGTCTTACCTGAATAATCCAGCAATGGTAGTATATGCCAATACAAAGGATATGCTTACCGAACTTGAGGATGAACTAAGTCAAGACCCTGAGTCCATATATCGTATTGGAACAGGAGAATTCACTGACAGTTTAGCACTGGACCATCTGACAGGTTTTACAAAGCTAATAGTGCCATATTTCGCCCACAAAGAGAACGTAATTCTGGAGTTAAAGACAAAGACAGACAATATAGGCAATCTAATTGATTTACAACATAACGGGAACACAATAGTCTCATGGTCACTGAATACAGAGGAGATAGCGAAAAGTGAAGAACTTTTTGCACCGTCAATAGCCGATAGAATAGATGCAGCGTTTAAATGTCAGAAGGTTGGCTACAAGTTGGGGTTTCATTTTGATCCACTTATATACTACCCTGGATGGGAGAAAGGTTACCAGAAAGCCCTGAAAAGACTCTTCGCCAAAATAGAGACCAAGAATGTCTCATGGATAAGTCTCGGGTGTTTCAGGTTTTTACCTGAGTTAAAACGTATAATTCAAAAAAGATTCCCCAAAAGTAAGATACTATATAACGAGTTTATCCCGGGTATGGACGGGAAAATGAGGTACTTTAAACCTATCCGGATAGAGATGTATTCCATGATGTTAGAATGGATAAGGGATTATGATCCCAAACTATGTGTATACCTCTGCATGGAGAGCCACGAGGTATGGAGAAAAGTTTTTAGGGAAGATCGGGTTGAAAACAGCGAAAATCTGGCTAAAATATTGGACGGTACTGGAGATAACAAATGAATATTAAAGAGAATATCATCAAGCCTAATTCAGAAGTAGGAAGTGGAAGAGTCAAACAATACATACTTTCCAAAGGTAGGAAAGTTACGCAAATCACCACATTCTGTCCTGACATTATAGGTCCTGGTCCAGCCCACATTTACGTTATTGAAGACGAAGCCTTGATTATGGTGGACACAGGTATTCCAACCCATATGGCTAAAAAGATTTTCTACTATTGGAGAAATCAGCCAATACCAAAAAAGGTGAAAGATCTGCCGGATGATCATAGTGAGGATGAACTAGTCACCGGACTGAAAGCAGCCGGCTACTCCCTCAAAGACATAGAATTTATCATAATAACGCATGGACACCCGGATCACTATCTCATGGGTAACAGCATAGTAGAAAAAAGCAGGGCTAGGGTTTCATCCCATGTCATGGACACTGACCGGATTTGTAACCCATGGGCAATCTCAAGGAGTGTATTTGAAGGGCGCCCCAGGTACAAAGCCTTTGGTATGCCTCTTCCCAAATCTTCAGTCTATGAATACCATAAAGAGGCTGTAAAAGAATCTTTCAGTCTGTCTCTGAAGGTGGATCATCCTGTCGCAATGGATGGTTTTCTATCATTAAATGGGCTTCAGAGTAATTTTATTAGAGTAAACCACTCCCCAGGCCATTCACCCGGCTCAATCTGCCTCAGAATCGGTTCAGAAGAGGAAGAGGAGAACATACTGATATGTGGGGATGTTCTTTTATATCCCATAACCCCGCATCCTAACGATCTGGTTACATATCTTCGTACCTTAGATAACCTAAAACAAATGAGAAAGATTACCCTCTCTCTTCCTGCACACGGGAGGAACATTCGGGACTTCTATGGGAGGATTGATTTTCTAAAGAAACATCACCGTTGCAGACTTGAGTTTACATACAATGCTTGTCAAAAGCCAAAGACCCCCTGGGAGATAGCTTCCATGCCCCGATATTTTGATGTCTTTGTAGATCCTGCCAAATTTAACCCTATGGCAGGCAACGAAGCATTTGTTCATATAAGGCTTTTGGAAATGGCTAAAGGGGTCTATCGATCAAGTATGGATGGTGCAGTCCATTATTTCAAGAACACAGGGGAGAAGTTCGATCACGTATACAGAAGAATCCTCGAAATAATCGACGATAGAAACTCTACCATTTTATGAGATGGGCAAGAGAGGCATGTGTGCGGAAACCAGGGTCTCATCATCAGTCATTTCGGTCTGGCAGGATTCAGGGAAGTAGCTGTTAGGAATACTTCAAAAAAAGAAAGCATCCTGGATATGTGTCCAAGATGCTTTCTTAGTCATTTATTCCGGCAATCTATTTTAGAGCCGTTTTACCCTGACTGCCTGGCGTCCTTTAGGTGTCTCTTCTATTTCCAGAGTTACCCGTTCGAGTTCATTGAGCGAACGGAACCCGCTGTCTTCGATACCAGAATAGTGAACAAATACATCTCCGTGGGTATCTGTCTCAATAAAACCATAGCCCTTTTTTTCGTTAAACCATTTAACTCGTCCTTCTACCATAAGCGACCACCCTCCTTTCTTCTTATTTCGTACCGCTTGTAAGGAGTTACTTTAAAAGCAGCCCTTAAACCGCATCGCTTAGGCGAAAGACCGATTTTAAACGGGCATAAAAAAACTTACCTTAACTTGCGTACTACAATCACCTTCATCCATATAATAGATGAATGTATTGGTATTTTATATATCGTTTATAGCCTTGTCAAGGGTATTTCCTTGCCACTCACCTTTTTGGATAAGGCACCTACCGGACATACCTCTACACATTTTAAACAGGGGTTGCATTTAGATTCAGCAAGTGGTCTGTTTTGGAAGGTTCCCACTTTGGTTATAAAACCCCTGAAGTTAAAATCCAGGACCGCCTCTTTGACAATCTCATTACAGATATAGACACAGAGACCACACAATACACATAGATTGGGGTTATAGGTAAAGAGAGAATGACTATCGTCTACTGGTAAGTTAGGGAGGATCTGGGGCAGCTTCTTAGGTTTGAGTTTAAACCCCATCTCATGGGAGATGTTTTGAAGAGCGCACTTCTTATTGGCCGGACACTCCTTGCATACTATAGGGTGTCTCGACATGATCAATTCAAATGCCATTCGCACCAATCGTAATACGGATTCTGTCCTTGTATTTACGATCATCCCATCGGTTACCTCTTCAGTGCAACTCGTCACCGGCTCTTCTTTCCCTTCTATCTCGACAAAGCAGAGTCTACAACTCCCAAAAGGTGAAGGGTTTTCTTCGATTGCACAGAGATGAGGAATAAAGATACCGTTTTCCAGGGCAGCCCATAGCACCTTTTTTCCCTTTTCCGTTACTATCTTTTTTTCGTTAATCGTTAAAGACAGAGTTTTCACATTTATTCCTTGTTCATTCTACGGACTTTTACCTCTAATATGGTGGGTTATCATAACGAGGTTCAGATTCAGGAAGCTCAGATACAGGCGATATTTTTACTACTGCATCATACTGAGCAGGACAGGCATCCATACAGCTCGCACACTTAACGCATTTCTTCTGCTCTATAGCCTTAAGGCGATCCCTTCTGGTATAGATAGCCTCTGTTGGACAACTGCCAACACAGGCATCACATGCCCGCTGGCATTTTTCAGGTAAAATATAGTATGCAACAAGGTCCTTACATTCCAGTGAAGGACATCTTTTATCTAAGATGTGCGCCTCGTATTCTTCCCTGAAATAAGACAGGGTTGTAAGTATAGGATTAGGGGCAGTCTTCCCCAGGTTACAGAGAGAACCCTGTTTAATGGTTTCAGCCAATTCCTCAAGGAGACAAAGATCTTCCATAGCACCTGCCCCTTTTGTTATATCAGTGAGGATATCCAGCATATGCTTGGTTCCGATCCGGCAGAAGGTACACTTGCCACAGGATTCCTTCTGGGTAAATTCTAAAAAGTACCGGGCAGTCTCTACAGCACAGTTGTCTTCGTCCAGGACCACCATCCCGCCGGAACCCATAATTGCTCCTGTATCAACTATCGTGTCAAAGCATACGGGTGTATCCAGAAGTGATTCCGGAAGACACCCCCCTGATGGCCCCCCTATTTGAACTGCTTTAAATTGTCTCTTAATAGTTTTTGGGAGTTCTCCTGCAACGTTTGAAGTCTTTATTATGGGAGGAACTCCACCCCCAATGTCAAATATGATTTCTCTTAGGGTAGTCCCAAAGGGAATCTCCACCAAACCCGCATTTTTTATCTTGCCGGCCAGGGCAAAGACGGCTGTACCCATACAGCCTTCCATACCCACAGAGGAGACCTTTCCGGCTCCATATGTGATTATTTTAGGGATAGAGGCAAGGGTTTTGACATTGTTTATCAGGGTAGGTTTCTCCCAGAGTCCCCTATTTGCCGGATAAGGAGGCCTTGGTTTTGGCATCCCTCTTTTTCCTTCTATGGATGCTATCAGAGCCGTTTCTTCACCGCAAACGAATGCCCCTGCACCCTGGTTTATTTTAATATCAAAACTGATTTTACTGTTCAGAATATTCTTTCCCAAAAGCCCCAGTTCTCTTGCCTGATAGACTGCCGTTGTTAACACGGATACTGCTTGTGGATACTCTTTTCTAATGTATACGTAACCAGACTCAGCTCCGATTGCATAACCTGCTATAATCATTCCTTCTATAATGGAATGAGGGTCGCTTTCCATGATTGTCCTGTCCATAAACGCACCAGGGTCCCCTTCATCAGCGTTGCATATAAGATACTTTGGGAATTCGGGGGCATCCCGGCATATATCCCACTTTTTCCATGTGTCAAAACCTGCGCCTCCCAGCCCCCGTAATCCTGCAGCCTCTATCTCTTCTATTATCCCTCTGGATTCCATTTCAATGGCATACGTTAAACCTTCATATCCACCTACTGCTATGTAATGATTAATATTTTCGGGGTCTATGTAGCCACAGTTTTTCAGTAGCCATCTCCGTTCCTTTGACCACCTTGGGGTTTCGTAAACTGTGGGAACCATATCGTTTTCTTCAATTGCACCTAAAGCCCACTCAAGGGCAGGATCCTCTTCGTTGAAAAATCTCTTTATGAGTATTTGAGTTCGGTTAGGGGTGAGGTAACCATACATAATGGGAGGCCATCCTGGCTTGGAAACAACAGCCATAGGCTCAGCGTAGCAGTGCCCGTGACACCCAACCTGAACTATTCTGGCTTCGATTTTGAGGGTCTTTAAAATGTCTTCAAAAGAAGAAAGCACTTCAAGAGAACCGGCTGACCTTCCGCAGGTAGCTGTCCCCACGTAGATAGTTACCCCCTTTTTTCCATTCATGCCTGGGAAATCGCTTAATGCGTTTTTTCTAAGTTCTTCGAATCTTTCCTTAACTGCCATTTCCATTGTCAGATTCTTCACCATCTTCTATTGTGCCGGTTTCAGATGCTTCCCTTCTCTTCGTTTCGGCTTCTTTTCCCAACTGGTATTTTAGAAGGATACCATCTACTTTGGTAGTATCCATTTTACCATACACCTCTTTATTAATAACTGTTACAGGGGCTAAGACACAGCATCCCACACAGTTTACCCTATCCAGGCTGAATTCCCGATCTTCGCTTACCTCTCCCTCTTTTATTTCCAGACGTCTTTCCCATGAGTCCAGAACAATGTTACCCCGTTTTACATGGCATGCTGTACCCATACATACCTGGATATGATTCTTCCCCGGCGGGGTAAAACGAAATTGGTTGTAAAATGTAGCCACCCCATAAATAGTTGTTTCTGAGATATTTAGATGTCTGGCTACTTCCATCATACCTTCTTCTGGAAGATACCCAAGATTGTCCTGAATTGAGAGGAGTATGGCAATCATATTTTTCTCTCCTTCCCAGTTCTTGAGTATCTTCTTGATTATCTCCAATTCCTCTTTACGCTCTGGCTCTCTTCTGATATTCATAAAGTTCCTTTTTGAATCCTCTTGCTTTTTTGGGGATTATCTTTGAGGGTTCCCACATGGTAAATAGTGGAGGATTTCTTAGGATTACTTATTATGACTTATTATGGAGTATGGAATGGAAAAAGGCATTTTAAATTAAAACCGTTGATAATATATTGTAAAAAGGGATATCGGTCAAGGGGAAAAAAGTGTGTGCAAAATATTCATTTGACTCTTGAATATACTTTTAAGTCATTTTGGGGGAGAAGTATATGCTCTGTTTTATTAGAAACATCAGACAGGTTCGCGAGATATTCCTCATAGTCAGTCTTGCTGATAATCCCCTCAGCGATGTTTTTCTCTATAACCCTCTTATCAAACAGGTTCTCTTTATTATTGACCATACAATATTTCTCCTTTTTAATAGGTTTTTGACAAGGTTAACGGGGAAGATATTTTTATTTTGGCGCTATATTCGGTTATATATTTTTCAATTAATGCTCTAGCCTCTAAGTCAGCAATCTGTTTTGGTGGATGTTTCATCGTATAGGCAGAAATTGGTAATAGTGCCCCTTTATCACCACTTTCTCTTGCTATTTTGCAGTATCTTATGGCGTCAATTGTAACTCCACCACTATTGGGTGAGTCTTCTACAGAAAGGCGCATCTCCAGGTGCAATGGAACGCCGGCAAATCCTGTTCCCTCCATTCTAATAAAACAGACCTTATTATCGTTTTGCCAGGGGACATAGTCTGATGGTCCGATATGGATGTTTTCTGCCGCTAAAGGTTCATCCAGTTGGGATTGTACAGCTTCGGTTTTAGAAATCTTCTTTGATTTCAGCCTACTTTGGTTTAACATGTTTAGAAAATCAGTGTTCCCTCCCGTGTTTAGTTGATAGGTACGCTCCAGTTTTACGCCCCTATCTTGAAAGAGTTTGGTTAAAACTCTGTGTGTTATAGTAGCACCCAGCTGAGATTTAACATCATCTCCTATAATAGGTATTCCCCTCTTTTCGAACCTCTTGCCCCAGTAAGGATGGGATGCTATAAAAACCGGTATACAGTTAATAAAGCTCACCCCTGTATAGAGACAACATCCTGCATAGAATTCAGTGGCCTTTTGAGAACCGACAGGCAGATAGTTTAATAATATTTCGGCTTTGCTTTTCTTCAGTACTTCTCTTACATCGCAGGGTTCTTCATCGGCAACTAAAAAGGTTCTCTCAGATGAATAACCACTCATATGTTCTGAGACGCCATCTAAAACCCTTCCCATGGATACTGTGACCCTATAGCTTGGAAGGTCTTCCCAGATGATCTTGGTACAATTAGGTGGAGAGAATGCTGCCTCTTCTAAAGGTTTCCCCACTTTTCTTTTGTCGATATCAAATGCAGCTACTACTTCAATATCCGAAGGAGTGTACCCACCCAGGTCATAATGCATAAGCCCTAGATTTATACCCGGATTGTTTTTGTAAAATTCGATACCCTGAAGGAGTGCACTGGTGCAGTTTCCAACACCGACAACAGCAATTTTTATACTTTTACTATTCATTATGGGGACTCCCTTTTATTGATTCTCGTTGATATAAAACAGTTTAAACAACAGAGAATATTGAAAAAAAGAAGGTTGTTATTACTGAAGCAGGGGTATTATCACTATTGTTTCTTCCCATGAGAAGAAACAGCGAATTTCCCACCATGCATCGGGAATTGGGTCAAAGGGTGAGCTTTGAGATGATTTAACCCGTTAGAAATAACGCCCCTGGAATTTCTAACGGGGTTTATTTCCAAAACCTTTTTTTTAGAGGTGTTTCTTCTTCGTTTATACTGGCAAATTCTGTCAATAACTCTTCCTGTCTTTTAGTCAATTTGGTTGGGGTTTTTACTATTACCTGAACAATTTGGTCCCCTCTGCCATGTCCCCTGAGGTGGTGGGTACCCTCACCTTTTAACCGGAAGGTGTGTCCTGACTGAGTTCCTCTCGGAATGTGAATTTTTTTTGCACCGTTTAATGTTGGTATATCTATTTCTGTCCCTAATGCTGCTTGAGTAAAAGATATGGGAATCTGGCATATAATGTCATACCCATCTCTATCAAAAAGTGGGTGGCGTTCCACATGCAAAACAACATAAAGGTCCCCTGGTGCTCCCCCTCTTTCGCCTTCTTCACCTTCTCCTCTGAGCCTTAAACGAGAACCGTCTTCAACTCCCCCTGGTATTTTCGCCGATACCTTTTTCTTCTTTGTTACCTTTCCAGTACCATGACAATCCACACATGGGTTGGTAATAATCCTTCCTTCACCATTACAATGGGGACAGGCGGTGCTTATGCTGAAAAATCCTTGAGAGCGGGTTATCTGTCCTTTTCCCTGACATCCGGGACAGTTTACAGGGTAAGTACCTGGTTTTGCACCTGTCCCTTCACATTTATCACATTGTACAGACTTGGGTATTTCAATTTCGGTTTCTTTCCCAAAGGCTGCTTCTGCGAATGATAGTTGAATGTCATAGCGAAGATCCGTCCCTCTTCTAACAGCGGTTCTACTTCTTCTCGTCCCAAAACCGAAAAAATCTTCAAATATATCCCCAAAAGTTGAGAAGATATCTTCAAATCCAGAAAACCCTTTGAATCCAGTTCCTTTCAATCCTTCGTGCCCGAATTGATCATAAAGCCGTCTTTTCTCCGGGTCTCTCAAAACCTCGTATGCCTCTGCTGCCTCTTTAAATTTATCTTCAGCTTCTTTTTTTCCTGGATTTCTGTCGGGATGGTATTTCATTGCCAGTTTTCTATAACTCTTCTTTATTTCTTCATCATTTGCCCCCCGACTGAGCCCCAGTACATCATAATAGTCTCGCTTTCCCATTTATGATACGTTCTCCTAAAAGATCTCCTTGAATCCTGCAGAATGCGAATATAAATTGTCTAACAATACTTATAGTTATATTTG
This sequence comes from Thermodesulfobacteriota bacterium, assembly GCA_040757775.1. Classification (NCBI taxonomy): domain Bacteria; kingdom Pseudomonadati; phylum Thermodesulfobacteriota; species Thermodesulfobacteriota bacterium. Next base: position 249,151 of record JBFLWQ010000001.1, on the reverse strand, counting down.
TATGCCGTATTTTTCTTCCATGATTTCTTTTTAAGTATTGTTGGAATCAAGAGTTTCCTTTTTTGAGACAACTTTGCCAGCAGCAATTTCCCGCAGTGCTACTACCACTTCTTTATTTTCTGGTGCATTCACTAAAGGTTTTGCGCCCTTTAGTAGTTGCCTGACCCTCTTTGCTGCCAGATGCACAAGAGCAAAACGGTTTTCTTCTTTTTTCAGGCAATCTTCAATTGTTATTCTAGCCATCTTTTTTCAATTTTAATCCTTCCTTTTTAGGTAGTGTTAAAATATGACCTCAAAAAGTTTCCATATCCCCAGTATCAAAAAAATCATAGCTAAACAAGTCAAGCCTATAGAATAAAAAAGTTCCCATTTTGAATAATCCAACACGATAGTTCCCCCCCTTTATCTTTTTAAAGGTGATGTTATGAACCTAACTTATGATCTCTATTAATTTCCAGAAACCAAGAACCCATAAGAATACTATAAAACACAGTGTACCAATAACAAACGCTGAATCAAACTTGGTGAAGTCTTGAAACATCTGAGACATCTGTTACCCCCCTTTTTTAAGTTTGGCTTCTTAAATATTATCCTATTTTAAGTCATTAATATCATGTGGCAATTTTTCCAGGAACTGTGGCTCGATTCCATATATAGTTGGACTAAAATCAACCTTAGCGTAAAGCATATCCTTGTCCTGTACCTTCTTACCTATGATAATAGAACCTATCTTGTTTTCTTTATTGTCCCATAGGGTTATCTCTGTTTTTGGTTTATTAAAACCATAAACTGAAGGATCTTCTTTCATACCCTCAGATATTATCTCCTTAAATTTAAGGAGTTTAATGTCCCATAGAAACGAGATAACCTCAGCCTTATTGAGTGTGGTTTTTATTGGTTTTATTGCCTTCCAGTCCCCTTTCCCGAGCTTCAGAATAAAGGTCCTATCAGGGTAGTTTAATTGAATCTTTTCTACATCCTCATTCTTAAATGCGAGAAGGGTTTTGTCCCTGAGGTTGAAAGGGGTTTTGGTGAGAACCTTAAGAACATCAGGAGATAATTGGTAAACTGTATCTGTTATGTTTGTCTTGGCAAATAGATTTTTCCCTCCATCCCCCTTACTGGCTATAATAAGCCACACGGGTTTTTTTTGACCTTTTTCCAAAAGGTTGACTTCTATGACAGGCTTATTTAACTTATAGGTTCTATGAGCTTTTAGACTGTCATTGATAAACCCTTCTGCTCTAATATCCAGCAGTGCCCAGAGTAAGTCGCTGACCTCAAATTCATCTGCTTTTGCCCTTATGGGTTTTGTTATATTCCATTGATTTTTGTCATCATTTACTAATACTATTTGTTCACGAGGATATTTAAGCTCAACTCTAAAGATTTTTTCCTTTTCAAAATCCAATACTGTTTTATCCCTGAGATCGAATTCGGTTTTGGGATAGTCCTTAAGGGAATTCTCCGGAAGCAAAAAGACATTTTTAACATCTTTCCACTTGGCATAGAAGTCGCTCCCCTTCTTAACTCTTTCTCCTATTAAAAGTGATTTTGCAGGGTGATTTTTATCTGTAAAAAAGGTAATCTCAATTTTCGGAGAGTCAAGACCATATCTGTTCAAATCTTTTGGGGTTTCCTCTATGAATCCTTTGATTCTGGAGTTTTTCAGGCTATACAATAGCCTTCTAATACTTCCTCCATCAGCCTTTGCTTTTATGGGCTTGACGATTTCCCAATCCTTTTTGTCATCAAGCCTCAAGTTTGCTTGTTTATCTTCATATCTGAGACCAAGGTTTTTTATATCTTCTACTTTGAAGTCAATTACTGTCTTATCTCTATAGGAGTATATCTCCTGATTCAGTTGCTCTTTCAACCCGGAAGATGTCAGCATGACTGCTTTTGAGTTTTCTCTCTTCACATAAACATAGTAATCGGTTGGGTTTTTGTTGCCCAAAAGGATTGTTTCCAGCCTGGGCTTATTCTTCTCTTTTATAGTTATTTCTATGGAGGGTTTATCCAGGCCATAATCCATCAGGCTAGCAGGTCTTTCATCAATGGTTCGTTCTATTTCTGCCTTCACCAGACTGTTCAGAGCCTTTTCTATTGCTTCATCCTCACCTTTTGCAACAATGGGTTCTTTTATCATCCATTGGTCTTTATCTTTACTAAATAGTATGGTTTTACCTTCGATTTTTAACCTGAGCTCCTCCACATCCTCAGGTTTAAAGACAATGACCTTTTTGGTCTTCTCCTTTGCCTCTTTTCTCTCCCGCTCTACCGGTACCTCGTAAAAGTAAAAATATATTCCGAGGAGTATTAATACAACCGCCAGAATCCCCAGTTTTTTCAGGTTCACTTCTTCCACCTCTTAACGCTTAATACCACAATTCCAGAGACTAAAATCATGGCCGGTATGATAACTACAGGTATAAAGAAGATGACTTTTCCCATAGCTCTTGAAAGGATCACGGGGTTATAATCAGTATCCTTGGGCCGTATTGATATTAAATCTTCTTCCTCAGCCAGCCAGTTTATCGTGTTTAAAAAGAGGTCTTTATTGCCCAGGATATTGAAATAACTATTGTTGGCAAAATCGGAGTCTCCAAAAACTGCCATTTTGGAATTTTCTCCCTCCTTTTTTCCGTTCTTTTTCTCCCCTGTTTGTATGGTTACAACAGCAGCAATGGTTAGTGGTCCATGGGTATCATGACCGCTGTCAAACTTGGCTTTGCCTTCTTTATCGAGCATTTTCCTGTTAATTTCCCCCCAACTTTCCTTATTGGTATTGGCCAAAGGTTCCACAGCGATACCAGCCTTTGCCTGCTTAATTATCTCTATAGAGCGGGCAAAAGGGAAAAAGGTGTTTATATTAAAGTTTCTTGTAATGCTGTGGGGTTCGTACTGCCCGATTATAGGGATCAGGTAGTCTCCGCCGAATAGCTGACTCATTGTATCTATTATGATATCCTCTCTGAGCTTTATATTGTATCCCTCCAAAAGGGCAGCAAGTCCTGGAACGGTAAATGGGTCGATCAAGAATAGGAGGTTACCACCTTTTTCAATATACCCTTTAATAAGTTTCATTTCACTTTCCATGAGTTCCTTTTTAGGACCGCTTATAATCAGGACAGAGGCATCTTCTGGAATACTGTCAGCTCTTAGAAGAGTCAACTCTTTTACTTCATAATTTTGTCCCTCCAGAGCCTTTTTTGCCTGGCTGTATCCCTCCTTGGCAAATATAGCGATGTCGTTTTCTCCGTGTCCTTTAAGAAAATAAACTGCCTTTTTCCCTTCCCTGATAACCTTGAGTATAGCATTGGTAATCTGTTCTTCTCTGCCCCAGGAAACCCTCGTCTCATTTTTACCACTTTCAAATACCGTGGTACCGTAATCAGTTATTCCGTATTTTTTTGCCAGTGTAGGATTTCTGTCAGGATCTATAAACCTGTAATTAAATTTTTGATTTTTATACTTATATAATTTGAAGAAATCTTTTAGCTCTCCCTCACTGCCAGAGTTTTCCTGATAAAATGCAATAGCATTTACTTCTTTGTTGATAGAACTAAGTACCTTTATTGTCTCATCAGACAGGCTGTGCCTTTTTGTCTTAGTCAGATCAAACCTGAAGTGGTGTCTTACCGATATTGCCCCAATGAGTATGAGTATCCCTAAAACTATTAAGACCGTTATAATCATATGGGTTCCGTACCTGGTGGACCTATTTAAAAAAATGCCTTTGATCTTCATTCTTAGCCCCTCCATTTCTTAGATTCCAACGACCTCATAGTTAAGAAGAGGAAGAAGAAGGCGAAGAGGATGTAAAATATAGCGTCATTGGTATCTATAACCCCTCTGGCAAATTCCTGGTAGTGTTCTATTATTGAAAGCTGGATAAGCACCTTTGCAAATACTGGTCCTGCAAAATTGGCTCCCCACTGTATTATCCAGAAAAGCAATAATGCCCCAAATGTTACTACTGCAGCTATAATCTGATTCTCGGTCATTGTTGAAATCAGTATACCCAGGGAAATAAAAGATGCCCCCAGCAGAATAATCCCTATATAGCCGGATATAACCGGGCCTAATTCTGGTTTGCCCAATATGAAGAGGATTACCTGATAAAAAATAGTAGGAGCTAACATTACGAGAAAGGTAAGAAAACATGCCCCAAACTTTCCCAGTATTATTTCTATATCCCTGATGGGAAATGTCATAAGTAGCTCAATGGTTCCAGATTTTTTCTCTTCAGAAAAGAGCCTCATTGTCAAAAAAGGTGTCATAAACAGAACGAGAATACTCATGGTGGAAAATACTGGCCCTACTACTTCCTCAGTAATATTTAAAGCAGACTGCATATAAGGATTGTTCATTGACTGAACACTCATTACCCCAAAGAGGGCAAAGAGGTTGTAAAAGAAGTAACCCGAAATTACAGAAAAGACGGTTATCACCATGTATGCAATCGGGGATTTAAAATAGGAGCCCAATTCCTTCTTCAAGATAGCATAAAAATTGACCATTTTTAGTCTTTTTCCTCCGTAACTAATTTTAAAAATATGTCTTCCAAGCTCATGTCTATCTGGCGTATCTCTGTAAGTAACCAACCATTCTTTGAAATTGTGGCAAATAGTTCTTTGCGAATGTCTCTGTCAATCGCAGAATCTATCAGGTAAGTAAAAGTATTCTCAGATTTGGCATCCTTCTTTTCAATATTTTTAACCCCGGATACCCCCTTCAATTCCTTCATTATATCATCTGGAGGGCCTTCTATCTCCGCAAGGATCTTTGTGCCCTTTTGGAGCCTTGCCATTAAATTGTCTGGTGTGTCAACAGCAACCAATCGTCCTTCATTAATAATAATTACTCGTTGGCATGTCATGCTGACCTCTGGAAGTATGTGGGTGCTCAGTATAATGGTCCTTTTGCCTCCTAGATCCTTTACCAATCCCCTTATACCATGGATCTGTCTGGGGTCAAGACCAATGGTTGGCTCATCTAAAATGAGAACCTCAGGGTCATGGACCAGCGCCTGGGCTATTCCTACTCTTTGTCTGTAGCCTTTGGAAAGCTTCCCTATGAGTTTGCCAGACACCTCTGTTATTCCGCATTCATCCATTACTTTTCCTATTTTTGCCTTCCTTTCTCTCCTGTCAATGCCCCTTACCTGTGCCACAAAGTTGAGATAGGTTAAAACCGACATGTCCCTGTATATGGGGACATTTTCAGGCTGATAGCCGATCCTTTTTCTAACCTCCAGGGAATCTTTAAATACATCATAGCCTGCTACCTTTGCTGTTCCTTTGGTAGCTGGCATAAAGCAGCTTAAGATTCTCATGGTAGTAGTTTTCCCAGCTCCATTGGGTCCCAGAAACCCAAGGATCTCGCCCTTCTCTGCAGTAAAAGTTACATCTTCGATGGCTGGAATATTGCCATAGTATTTGGTAAGGTTTTCTACCTGGATCATGATAAACTCTTCCTTTTTGGCTTAGGGTTTTCTATTTTTTTATATGAAACGCTGCCTGTTTGTCCTCAGGGGTTAGTTGAGTGCTAGAATTTGAAAAAGCTCTAAGTATATAATTTTAGAATTTTCCAAGTTTTTGTCAAGGCTTTTCTGCTTTAACTCGTTGAAACTATGATTATTTTTTATTTCTTAAAACTTATTATAGAAAAGATAGAAAAAAAGAGAGGTAGTTTGAGAAGAAAGGTTTGAGACAGAATATTAAACCACCCCTCTTTGACAATTTTTGATGGCTTCGTAAAAAGTCCATCTGTCCGCCTGAGGCGGATTGCGCTGCATAGCCTTCCCCGTGTCAAGCACGGGGAAGGCTATGCAGCGTACCACTTGGGGCACGGTGAACCGTGCCCCAACTTCTCAGGATTTGCGCGCCTTGCATCTGGTCCGCCTCTGGCGGATTACTTTGCCATCTTAATTTTGACTTTTTACGACTTCATCAACTTTTGTATTTAAAAAATTATTCCTGCCCTTACGCTGTAAGTAGGAACCTCCATATATTCCACTCCGGCTGTCATGTTCAGCACAAAGAGGGTAAACCTAACTCCTCCGAAATATTTCATTGCAGTAATATTTTCTTTGTTTAAACTTATTCCGGCAGGCAGACTTTTTGGTTCGCTGGAGATCCATACTGCCCCAATTCCACCAAATGGGGTTATGTTTAGGAACCCTTTAC
>JBFLWQ010000001.1:190000-242860 GCA_040757775.1 Thermodesulfobacteriota bacterium | reverse complement strand
CCGAAATATTTCATTGCAGTAATATTTTCTTTGTTTAAACTTATTCCGGCAGGCAGACTTTTTGGTTCGCTGGAGATCCATACTGCCCCAATTCCACCAAATGGGGTTATGTTTAGGAACCCTTTACTTATTGAGATATCAGCCCCATAGGTTTTGAAGTCTAGCTGATCTACTCCCAGAAGCTGAGTGTAAGTTCCTCTGATTGCAACAGCAGGTGTAGTCATTGAGCCTTTCAATATGGAGTATTTAACCTCAGCTCCCAAGAGTGAAATATTAGAATTGGGAACCTTGCTGTAAATGGCTCCTACATCTATATTAAAAGGAAGCCCTTTTCTTACATATAGTTTGGGTAAGGGGATCATACTGGGCATATCAGCATTCTTGGTAGCTTTGTTCCAATAATCTGCCCCCTCTTCAATATCAGTAGCTGTTATTTCAAGACCGATATCAAAACCCAGTGTCCCCAATGGTTCAGCAGGAGACAATGCCTTATAACTCAATGCAGCACCTAATTCCTTACTGAATTTCTCAAAGTAAGATTGTGTAATCCCGGTTTGAAATTCGATGTCATCAGCCCTCGCTTCTGTTGAAGGAACAAGGGAGATCAGAGAGAGGGAGAAGAGACTTAAAGAGATAACCAAGAAGTAGTTTTTTAATTGAGCCCTTATTTTCATCATTTTAGTCCCCTTTCTTAATTAATTGATTATCCGGTTTGTAAAACCTACAATAACTTTTAAATCAAGTCAAGGTATTTCACTCCTGTGATTTATCTTTTTTGAGGTTCTTCATTTTTTCTCGCTAATTTCCTCAGAAGCATAGAATTTTTTTAACCCTTCAGCCAATTCTTTCAGGCGTTTATCTACCAGATGATTTGTAGTACCTTCAGGATAAGAGCCATCTGTCTGTTTTTCTCCCGAAGGTACTCCTGTTAATATCTCAATTCCCTCATCTATAGTTTTTACTGCGTAGACATTAAATCGGCACTCGCGTACCGTGTCTACTATATCTTCTCGTAACATAAGATTCTTGACGTTCTGGTAAGGAATGATAACCCCTTGCTCTCCTGTTAAACCTTTTAACTTGCAAACATCGAAGAATCCCTCGATCTTTTGATTTACTCCACCTATGGGCTGGATCTCGCCTTTCTGATTTACTGAACCAGTAACGGCTATCCCCTGTTTTATATGTAATCCAGAGAGGCTGGACAGGATAGCATAAAGCTCCGTAGAAGATGCACTATCTCCCTCAACACCTGTATAGGATTGCTCAAAACAAAGGCTTGCTGAAAGAGATAAAGGCTTATCCTGGGCATACTTCCATCCAAGGTAACCAGACAATATGAGTACACCTTTATCATGAGTATGCCCGCTGAGTTGGGATTCTCTCTCTATATTGATGACTCCACTTCTTCCAAAGAAGGTTTTAGCGGTAATACGGGAAGGCCGTCCAAAGCTGAATGTTCCCAGATCATAGACAGATAGTCCATTAACCTGTCCTACAACAGCCCCTTCGGTATCAACCATAAGGGTTCCTTCGACTATAAGCTGACGTATTCGCTCAGCAAGTAAGTTATATCGGTAGACCTTTTCTCTCATTGCCTTTTCCACATGTTCACCGGTAATCATCGAACCCTCCGCCTTCTTAGCCCAGTAATTGGATTCAATAATCAAATCCTTTAACTGACCAAATCTGCTCGATAGCTTCTCCTGGTCGGCTACTGCCCTGGCTGCATATTCCAGTATTTTGGCTACACCTGTGCGGTCAAATGCCAGCAATTTTTCCGTATCACAGCACTGGCGTATAAAAGATGCATAAGCTGCCATATTTTCATCTGTACGGTTTACCTGGTAGTTAAAGTCCACCTTTACTTTAAACATTTCCCAAAAATCTTCATCGTAAACAGAAAGTAGTTGATAAACATAGTCTTCACCCATCAATACCATCTTAATTTCTATAGGTATTGGTTGAGGCTTCATACCTTGAGGTGTAAAAAACCCGTATTGTTCCCAGGGTTCTTCCACCTTAACTTCCTTATTCCTGATTATTCTTTTGATGCCCTCCCACACCCCTGGGTTTAACAAGACATCACGGACATTCAAAATCAGATAACCGCCATTTGCCAATTGAACAGCCCCCGGTTTAATCATAGTATGATCGCTTACATAAGTACCCATAAAAGCTTTTCTTTCAATCTTACCAAACATGTTAAACCAATTGGGGTTAGTTTCAATAATCACGGGAGGACCACTGGTGGCACTATTATCTACAAATAGATTGACTCTGTATTCCGTAAAGGGATCTACCTGAGAAGAAAAAAGAGCCCCTTGAATTTGGGGTGATACAAGGGCATTGGTAAATAAGTCCAGATGGTCTAACGTATATTCCTTAACCTCTTCAAGAAAACCTATCAGATCAGGGTATTCACTGTAAGCTTCAAACAATTCATTAAATAGACCGGATATGGTGAATTCGCCCGCTTTGCGCTTGATTGCCTTAATTTTTTCCTCTGTTTTCTTGTTCAAATCTCGGAACCTGCCCATAGTTTCGTCTACCAGTTTCATTAGTTCCCGACGTTTTGCCTCAATAGCTCCCCTTTCTTCTTCTTTGAGGGCTAAAAAATCTTCCCTGGACATCGGTTTCCCTTCAAGTACAGGGACAACCACTGCTCCCATTGAAGTCATTTCTACCATAAGGTCATGATTTCTCGCTTCCATATCCAGCTCATTCAGCGCATCCTGATACTCCTTCTGTTGATTTTCCATTACCCCTTGCTTCTGTTTATTGTAGTCCTCGCTACTAAATACCTTTGGTATCTCTTCTTGCAGGGTTTTAAGGAGCTTCTCCATCTGAGTATTGAAGGATTTTCCATATCCTTGGGGTAGTTTAAGTACCTTTGGGTGATCCGGGTCAGAAAAGTTATAGACGTAGCACCAATCCTCAGGTTTAAACTCTATCCCTTCACCCTGTTTCTTTGTTATAAACTCCTCTATACAGGTTTTTATGGTTGTAGCTTTACCTGTTCCTGTTAGACCAGTTAAAAAAAGATTGTATCCCTGGCTTTTTACATCCAATCCAAAATTGATTGAATCCAATGCCCGATCCTGACCAATAAATTCTTTAAGTGGTTTAACATGGTTGGTGCAATTGAAGTCGAACCATTCCGAGGGGCAGATCCAACGCAACTTTTCAAAGGGAACCTTATACTTATTTATATCGATCTTATTTAGCATTGTTTTGTTGCCTCCAATTAGTATATTGACTGAACTTTTGCAAGTCTGTTTTAACGGTTAAATATCATCTAATTTTTTCTATTGCTTTTGCTCGACCTTGAAGGTGACCCGAACTTGTGGTTGTTTGTTGTTCATAAATTGAATATTTGGAGGAAATACCAGGTTGGGACTCAGAGTTATAGAGCCGTTGATGTTATTTAGATCAATGGGTTCTGTCAGGATTTCAACATCTTTTTTGCTTTGCGGTAAAGCCATAACCCTAACTAACCTGGGAGTAACCACGATTTGTCGAAGAGCTAGTTCGTGAAGAAGCTTTCCGAATGTCTGTACCCTGACAGGAATATCTATGGGGACCAGCCTGTAAGCAGTGATTTGAATCCTACCTGGCTCAATTCGCATTACTGATAGATTTGGAGGGTATCGCAAATTATTCCTCTCAAGAACTAGCTTTTGATTTCCCTCATGGACTCTGGACATGTCCAGTGATATCTTCAGCATTTGTGGATTCAGAAGATTGAATGCCTGTTCTGACCCTGTCAATGTTACTGTAACCTCTTTTGGTTTCGGTTCTTCTATAATCAAATCAGGTGCAAGGTTTCGATATTCAATAGGGACAACAAAGTCGCGACGCACGCTTCCTGTCTGATAACCAATGGCCAGCCACAAACCACAGGATAGAAGAATGGCTATGGCTTTTTCTCGAGAGTTTTCCCGTAGCCAACTCAACCGCGTTTTTGTTTGCTTCCCCGGGAATCTTTCCTGATAGAATAGTTCAAGGTTTTTTATCAACTGTTCAGGGTTTTCCAGCCTCTCAAGCAGTTCCTCCTTGGCTATACTGATAGTTCCTCGTTCTTCAGATACGACAATGCACAGGGCATCTGAACGCTCTGTCAGTCCTAAAGCAGCGGTGTGTCGTAATCCCAGATTCCCGATCTTAAGTGTATTGAAAGAAAGAGGTAGGTGGCAACCGAATTTAGTAACCCGATTGTTTTCGATAACTACTGCGCCATCATGTCCAACGGAATGGGGGTCAAAGATGCTCTCTAATAGTGGTTCACTCAGCTTTCCTTCCAGAAGGAATCCTCCTTTCAAGTGCCGGTCTAGATGATCATTGCCTTTAAGGACTATTAATGCTCCAAAACGCCTGAGAGCGAGTTTATTCACGGCCCTACTGAGGATATCGATCTCCTCGTGAGTCGATACCGTAGATCGTCTTTTTCTAAGCAGTCGCCACATGACCATTCTTTCAAAGATCCTGCGCAGGTCTTCTTGAAATATTACTACTATGGCAATAAGAAGTATAGCAAAAAAACCTTGTAAAACAAATACGGTGACATAGAGTTGAAAGAACCGCGCTAGCATGTATACCAGTCCCAGAATGCTGATTCCAATGAAAACAAAGCGATAAACCGTTCTCTTAAACCAAAGCATTATAATATAAAAAAAGACGACCATGATAGCGATATCAAAGAAGTCTGCAATTCGAAAATCCCGACTGATATTTATTAAAAAGTCCATAATAATCAGATGCCCTCTAAAATTAGCAGCTTCAATAATCCAGATTCTGTGATTAAACTGTCCTGAAAAATCTATCAATTTCTGGAAGAGAAATCAACACCTTTTTGTGTATAATTATGTTCCGTCATTCATCTGCTACCCATCCTCCAGTGGTGGTTTTGTTCATCTTATTTACTTGACATAGAACCGCTTTTAAATAAAATGAATGCATTGGCGTGACGAGCCGGCGAATATCGTTATCGGTATCCTTTTTCACAACAATCAACCTATTGGTGTTGAGCTTCCGATCTTTGTAGAACTGACCGTTTCCAAAACCGGTCCTGGGTTAAGGGGCGATACGGCATCATGGGGGAGCAAACCTGCTACGCTGGAAACCGGGGTTATCATTCAAGTGCCTTTGTTTATAGAAGAAGGTGACGTACTAAAGATCGATACCCGAACCCGGGGTTATATTGAGAGGGTTAACAAAAAGTGAATGCAATCATAATGAATGGAGGAGTCATGATGGATGATAAGTTTGAAAAACTTGCAAAGGCCTATTCCGAAGGGGCATCAAGGTTAAAAACATGGTCAGGTTTTCCAGTAAAGGAAGTGTACACACCTGAAGACACCCAATATGTCAGTTATGAAAAGGAGATAGGTAACCCTGGGGATTATCCTTTTACCAGGGGTATTCACGCAACAATGTTCAGGGGCAGGGTTTGGACCAAGAGGGAAGTTGCGGGCTTTGGTACCCCAAAGGACACCAATGAACGGGTAAAGTATCTGATAGATCAAGGGCAGAGTGGTATAAATATCATCAACGATCTTCCCACTGCTATGGGTGTGGATTCTGACCATCCTATGGCTAAAGAAGAGGCAGGTGCTGTAGGTGCGCCTTTTTCATCTCTCAAAGATATGGAGGAGATGGTTGAAGGGATTCCACTCGAAAAGGTAAGTATGTCCTTTAATGTTTCGACTACGGTTTCACCCATAGTGGTAGCCCAGTATGTTGCTATTGCCCGAAAAAGGGAAATTGACCTGGCTAAATTAAGGGGGACAATACAGAATGAGCCGTTAAAAGGGAGGTATTGCGGTTATTCTCCAAGTACAAATCATGTGGATCTGTGTTTACAGACATCGGCTGACATCATAGAATTTTGCAGTAAGCATATGCCCCTTTGGTATACCACCAACGTTAACCTCTATGATCTTAGAGAGACCGGTATAAATGCTGCTCAGGAAATCGCCTTTGGATTTGCCATGGCAATAGCCTATATAGAAAATGTCCTGAAAAGGGGATTGGATGTTGATGAATTTGGGCCGAGGATTGCCTTTTACTGCAGTGCCCATATTGACTTTTTTGAAGAGATAGCAAAACTCCGGGCGGCAAGAAGGATGTGGGCTAAGATCATGAAAGAGAGATTCAGGGCAAAGAATCCGAAGTCACTTACCTTTAAATTCGGCGTTCATACAGCAGGGTGTTCTCTGGTACCCCAACAACCCTTGAATAATGTAATAAGAGTTGCATATGAAGCGCTTGCAGCAGTCCTGGGAGGGGTTCAATCCCTTCACTGCTGTTCTTACGACGAACCCATAGCTATCCCTACGGAGGAGTCTCACAGACTGGCACTCAGGACACAGCAGATTCTGGCTTGTGAAACAGGGGTTGCCAACGTAGCTGACCCGCTGGCAGGGTCTTACTACGTGGAGTCTTTGACCAGCAGGATAGAGGAAGAGGCCATGATGATATTGAAAAATATTGATGATATGGGAGGTATGATTGTTGCCATTGAGAAGGGGTGGATAGATCAGGAGATGGAAAAGGCTGCATACCAGTATCAAAAAGAGGTAGAGAGCAGGGAGCGGATAATAGTTGGTGTGAATGAATTCACGCTTCCACCTGAAGAGGATTTGCAGGGAGACTATCACAAGACTCCGTCTGAGGTATCAGAGAAGCGGGAAGCTGCCCTTAAGGAACTGAGAGAGACCAGAGATAATGATAAGGTCAGGAAGACCTTGAAGATATTGAATGAGGTAGCTAAGAAAAGAGAGAGAGAAAACCTGCTTCCTTTCATCATAGAGGCTGTTAATGCCTATGCTACTACTGGCGAAATACTTGGAACTATGCGCATGGGCTTTGGATACACCTACGACCCGTTTGAAGTGCTAAGTCACCCGTTTTTTTCTTGAAAAATATTTTCTTGCAATATAGATGTTCTTTCTGTATATAATGAATAACGATTCATTTTTTTATTGTTATAGGCTAAATTATGAGCTAAGTGTTACTTTTGTTCAAGGAGGATAAAATGGCAGAAGAAAGCATTTTGTTAAAAAAGGAAGGGAATATTGCCACTATAACCCTTAATCGTCCTGATAGGCTCAATGCATTGGATTGGCCTGCCCAGGCATTATTTGGACAGAAACTGGACGAAGTAGCAGGAAACAGTGAAATAAGGGTTCTGATAATTACAGGGGCAGGAAGGGCATTTTGTGCAGGTGGCGATGTGAGTGCACAGAAAGGCAGAATAGGCATGAAGGTTGCAGAGAGAAGGGCTGGTTTAAAAATGCTCCTGAAAAACCCCCTTAAGATCAGAAAAATGGATATTCCTGTTATTGCAATGGTAAACGGTGTTGCTGTAGGGGCAGGATGTAATATGGCACTGGCATGTGACATTATCATTGCTTCAGAAAAGGCCAGGTTTGGTCAGGCATTCGTTAAGGTAGGCCTTGTGCAGGATTATGGAGGAAGTTACCTGCTATCCAGATTAGTAGGCACAAAGAAGGCCTGCGAGCTTGTTTTTACCGGTGACATTATAGATGCAGAGGAGGCTTTACGCATAGGAATGGTAAATAAAGTGGTTCCAGAAAAAGAGTTAGAAACTGTTACGAGAGAGATGGCTATGAAGATAGCCAATAGAGCCCCTCTTGCCGTAAGTATCGCTAAACGTTCCATATACGATGCCTTTGATAAGTTTGATCTGGAGACCACTTTGCAGTATGAAATATACACCCAGGGATTTTGCTCCGAGACAGATGACCACAAGGAAGGATCGACGGCTTTTGTGGAAAAGCGAGAGCCGGAATTTAAAGGGATGTGATATCTCATTAGCTGGTGATGGATTTTAAACTGAGTGAAGAGCATAGATATTTCCTTTTCATTTTGTTTTTTATTTTCTTGCTTCTATTTTAAAAGGAGGATTTTTTATGGATTTAAAGGTGGTTTTGTATGAAAAAAAGGATGGTGTTGCAATTATAACTATGAATTACCCTGAGAGGTTAAACGCCTTGAGTAACCAACTTCGGGCAGACCTTAAAGTGGCTTATGACGAGGCCCTCAAAGATAAAGAGATAAGGGTTTTAGTCCTTACAGGAACTGACAGGGCTTTCTGTGCAGGGGCGGACATAAGCGGTTTTAAGTTTGATATGGCTAGTATTCGCAGATTCATGGGAGATGTTATACCCTTTTTAGCCTTCATGGAAAAGTATCCAAAGCCGGTTATTGCTGCTGTAAATGGTCTTGCTTTAGGTGGCGGACTGGAGGTTGCCATCTCCTCCGATATAATTATTGCCTCTGAAAAGGCAAAATTTGGTGTGCCCGAAGCGGCTATTGGTCTAGCTCCGGGTTTTGCCATAATCAGGTTACACCAGTTGGTTGGCAGAGCGAAGTCAAAGGAGCTGGCTATGACCTGTGACCAGATATCTGCAGAAGAGGCACTGAGAATAGGGCTGATAAGCAAGGTAGTGCCTCATGAAGGGCTTATGGATGCCTCAATGGAGATGGCCAAGAAAATCATGTCCAAGGCTCCCTTAGCCGTAGAGCTCATCAAGTCATCCGTTAATAGGGATCTCCACGGAGAAGAATTGAGCTATGCTGTTGATGCCATGTGTGGGCTCTTTGCAACAGAGGATGCAAAAGAAGGCATGGATGCATTCTTGAATAAGAGAAAACCCAATTTTAAGGGGTTCTAATATTGAATGCAGATTTTTAACTTGATAATTCCCTGGAGCTTGCTGCAGGGTTTCAATAGTCATTCCTGCGAAAGCAGGAATCCAGAAAACTAAAAGACTGGATTCCGTGCCTGCCCCGTACTCGATACAAGGTCAAGTACGGAATGACAGAATACAGAATAACGAAATATTGTTAAGAGGACATAGTATGTTAAATTTTACCGAAGAGCAGTTGATGATTCGTAATGCTACAAGAAGGATAGCTTTAGAAAAGATTGCTCCGAGAGCAGCAGAGATAGATGAAACAGATGAGTTTCCCTGGGATATCGTGGAACTGTACAAACAGAATGGAACACTTAAACTGGTTCTTCCCGATGAATACGGTGGGGTTGGAGCAGATACAACGACCCTCTGTCTTGTCATGGAGGAGATAGCAAGGGTATCAGCATCCTGTTCCTGCATTGTATTCAGCAGCGGAGCCCTCATCCATATACTTGTACGTGCTGCTACCTCTGAACAGAAGGACAGGTTTTTTCCAAGATTGTCTCAGGGTGATAAAATAAGTGCCTTTGCCTTAACAGAACCGGAGGCAGGCTCTGATGCCAACGCTATGAAGACAAACGCGGTATTAGAAGGGGATTACTATGTGCTGAATGGCAGAAAGTGTTTTATATCGAACGCTATAGTCTCTGATTTTTATCTCGTCTTTGCCAGGGTGAAAACCCTTGATAAGAAAAAGGGGATATCGGTATTTGTTATTGAAAAGGATACCCCGGGCTTTTCTATGGGGAAGAAGGAAAATAAAATGGGATTAAGGGGGGATCCTCTGGCGGATATTATATTTGAAAATGCCAAGGTACCAAAAGAGAATATTGTGGGCGGAGAGGGAGAGGGGTGGAAGATACTGGCTCAGGTAGCCAATCAGATGAGACTCTACGGTGCTTCGGCTATGGGACTTGGCATTGCCCAGGGTGCCCTGGATTATGCTGTTGAATACTCAAAACAGAGATACCAGTTTGGGAAACCCATTGCTTCCCTTCAAGCTATACAGTTTATGTTGGCTGATATGCACATACAGACAGAGGCTGTCCGTTCCATCCTGTATCGAACTTCCCAGATGATTGACAGGGGAGAAGGGTCGGCTACAGAAATAGGTTCCATGGTTTCTATGTCAAAATGTCTGTCTGGAGATACAGCAATCAAGGTAGCAACAGATGCAGTCCAGGTTTTGGGTGGGTACGGGTACATTAAGGATTACCCTGTTGAGAGAATGATGAGGGATGCCAAGAGCGTTCAGATATTTGACGGTACCAATCAGATACAGAGATTGGTAGTTGCAAGGAATCTGTTGGGAATGAAGTGACGATGTCCCCCTTTTTATCTCATATAACAAATTTGAAAAGGAGATAGGATATGGAATTTGGATTTACGGAAGAACAAAATATTCTGAAAGAGAGTGTAAGGGATTTTATGGAAAGGGAATGCCCTCCGGAATATGTGAGAGAGCTTGATGAAAAAGAACAATATCCGTATGAGCTTTACGGGAAGATGGCAAAACTGGGTTGGTTTGGCCTGCCCTTTCCTGAAGAATATGATGGGAGCGGATTAGGTGCTGTAGATTTTGTGATTGTGGGAGAGGAGATGTCCCGGTTTTCCTACGAAATAGCTGCAGGATTCGGTATCAGTATATTCTGTGGGTTGAACATCTTGGAAAATGGGAACGAGGGGCAGAAAAAGTTTTATATACCTAAGATGATAAAAAACGAGATCAGGCTCTCCATCTCTATAACAGAACCTAATGCAGGATCTGATGCTGCTTCCCTCATGACATCGGCGGTTCTGCAGGGGGACAGCTGGGTTATAAACGGGCAGAAGACCTTCCAGACAGCAGCCGATGCAAAGAACAACATTATGAGTGTCTATGTAAGAACGGACAAGGACCTTCCTAAACACAAAGGTATAAGCCTTATACTTGTTCCCAGTAATGCTCCTGGAGTTGAAATAAGAAGGATAAAGACCTTGGGAAGAAAGATGCTTCATACCAATGAGGTATTCTTCGAAGATGTCCGGGTTCCCAGGGGAAACATGGTGGGGGAGTTAAACAGCGGATGGAAGATACTACTTTCAGGGCTTGAGCTGGAAAGACTCTATGGGTGTTCAACATTTATAGGGAGTTCCCAAACTGTTGTAAATATGGCGCTGGAGCATTCAAAGCAGAGGGTACAATTTGGCAGGCCCATCGGTACCTTTCAGGCTATAGGTCACATGCTGGCAGACATGCAGACTGAAGTCGATGCTGCCCGCTTGCTTACATACAGAGCTGCATGGATGTATGATCAGGGTATACCGTGTATGAAAGAGGTGAGTATGGCCAAGCTTTTTGGATCTGAGACATATGCCAGATTATCCAACCAGGGTATGCAGATAATGGGTGGATACGGATATTCTCTTGAATACGATATGCAACGGCATTTCAGGGATTCGAGGATAATCACAGTAAGTGCAGGGTCTTCCCAGATGCAGAGGACGGTTATCTCCAGGGCTATGGGTTTGCAGGTGGTTTAATTAAGTTGGGAGGTTAAAAGCGTGATTCATTTTACAGAAGAGCAGAAGATGATGCAGAAAATGGTTAGGAAACTGGTGAAGGATAAGGTAGCTCCAAGGGCAGCTGAGATAGATGAAACAGATGAATTTCCATGGGATATTGCAAAGGTTTTTGGAGAGAACGGGCTTTTGAATCTGGTTTTGCCTGAAGAATACGGGGGCGTGAATGCCAATAACACAACCCTTTGTATAGTTATAGAAGAGATTGCAAAGGTGTCCCCTGCATGTGGACTGACGGTATTTACAACCCAGGCACTTTTGAACGTACTTGTGCGGGGTGGTAATGAAGAACAAAAGAATAGGTTCTTTCCCAAATTTGCCTCTGCTGATAAGATATGCGCCTTTGTCCTGACTGAACCCAATTCCGGATCTGACGCGGCATCTATTCAAACTAAGGCTATTCTGGATGGGGATAGTTACGTATTTAATGGAAACAAGATATTTATCTCCACAGGTGAGGTGTCGGATTTTTATCTGGTTTTTGCTATGACTCGGCCAGGGCAGAGGGCTAAAGGTATGAGTGTATTCATAGTGGAGAAAGGGACCCCCGGGTTTAGTTTTGGAAAGAAGGAAAATAAGATGGGTCTTCGGGGGAATCCCACTGTAGAACTCATCTTTGAGGACGCAAGGGTCCCGAAGGAAAACCTGCTGGGAGAAGAAGGACAGGGATGGAAGATGCTCACGGAGTATGGCAACCTGATGCGAACGTGGGGAGCTGCATCCACCTCTCTGGGAATTGCTGAAGGGGCACTTGAATATGCGACTGGATATGCCAGGGAAAGGATTCAGTTTGGAAAGCCTATTGGCAGCTTTCAAGCTATTCAGTTCATGCTTGCCGATATGGCAATACTGACAGAAGCAGCCCGCTCACTGATCTACCGGGCATCATGGATGATTGATCAGGGAACAGAATCCGTTAACAAGATTGAGTCTATGGTTTCCATGGCGAAGTGTTTTACGACTGATACGGCAATGAAGGTTACGACAGATGCTGTTCAGATACTTGGGGGGTATGGCTACACGAAAGACTACCCTCTGGAACGCATGATGAGGGACGCAAAAGGTGTACAGATATTCGACGGGACCAATCAGATTCAGAGGGTAATCATATCTAGAAACCTGCTGGGCAAGTTTTAGTAAACCAAATAAAGGGTTCAAGGATTCTAGGGTTCCCGCCTTTGGCGGGTTTTCTAAGTTATTTTAATAAGTTTCTTTCACTTGAATCCTTGACCCCTTGATCCCTTGAACCCTATATGGATGTGTAAGAGGAGAGAATGATTCAACTGACTGAAGAGCAGAAGATGATCCGTGATATGGTGAGGAAGATCGCAAAGGAAAAGATTGCGCCGCGAGCGGCTGAGATAGATGAAACCGATAAATTTCCTATGGACTATGTAGAGGTCTATAAAGAGAACAACCTCTTTAAGATGGTTCTCCCTGAAAAGTATGGGGGTATTGATGCCAATACCACAACCCTCTGTCTTATTGTAGAGGAGCTTGCAAAGGCTTATGCCTCTGCACCCCAAATGTTGGTTACCACAGGTGCTGCCTTACAGATACTATTGAAGGCGGCTACGGAATCTCAACAGGTTAGGTTTTTTAAAAGGCTTGAACAGGGAACGCAGGCATGCTCTTTTGCCCTGACAGAACCAAACCATGGTTCTGATGCCGGTTCTCTGCAAACAAAGGCTAGCTTGGATGGAGACCATTACATTATAAACGGTTCAAAGGCATTTATAACTACCGGTGAGGTCGCAGAACTCCATCTGGTTTTTGTGAGAACCGGAGGAGAAAAGACAAAGGGCATCAGCGTGATTATGGTTGATAAAAACACGCCCGGTTTTCGGGTAGGCAAGAAAGAACAAAAGATGGGGTTTGCTGGTACCGGTACTGTTGAACTGATTTTTGAAGATGCAAGGGTGCCTAAAGACAATCTCATTGGAGAGGTTAATAAGGGTTGGGGCTTACTGCTCAATATTGCAAACATGATGCGTGTATGGGGAGCAGGATGTACGGCACTGGGTAATGCCCAGGGTGCCCTGGATTATGTGGTGGAGTACGCAAAACAGAGGTTTCAATTTGGGAAACCAATAGCCAGTTTTCAGGCTGTCCAGTTTATGCTTGCTGACATGGCGATATTGATAGAAAGCGCCAGATCCCTTATATACAGAACGGCATATGCTATGGATACAGATGGGGAGAGTTTTAAGAATATAGAGACCCTGGTTTGTATGTCCAAGTGCTATGCCGCCGATGTGGGAATGAAGGTGACCACAGATGCTGTTCAAATTATGGGTGGCTATGGGTATACAAAGGAGTATCCAGTGGAGAGGAGGATGCGGGACGCAAAGTCGGTACAGATATATGATGGATCAAACCAGATACAGAGGGTAGTTGTTTCCAGGAATTTGCTTGGGTAAATATAAATCGATAATTGGCAATAGAGAAAGGGAAGGTATGGAACCTGAGAGAAAGATAAGGGTTGTAATGGCAAAGGTTAGTTTGGATGGCCATGATAGGGGGATAAAAGTGGTAACCAGATCACTCAGGGATGCAGGTATGGAAGTGATCTTTATGGGGGCGTTTCAAACTCCGGAAAAGGTTGTCAGGACAGCGATAGAGGAGGATGCAGATGTCATAGGATTGAGTTTTCTTTCCGGGGAGCAGCTTACCCACACACCCAAGATTATAAACCTTTTGAGGGAGAAAAATATCGCAGATGTACTGGTTATTTTAGGCGGGGTATTTCCCAGACAGGATATCCCAAAACTTAAAGAAATGGGGGTTGATGAGGTTTTTATTTCTGGTGCCTCTATGGATGATATCATAAAGTATATTAATGAAAATGTCCGAAAGAAATAGACAGATAGGAGGTTGCTATGTCCGTTGGTATAGTAGGTTATGGGGTGTATATCCCAAAATACAGGTTGAAGAGGGAAGACATATCCAAGGTTTGGGGGGGCAGGGCCCCCGGGATTAATGAAAAATCCGTGGCAGGCTTCGACGAGGATGCTACCACCATGGCAGTAGCGGCTGCCCAGGATGCTATTGCCCATGCGGGAGTGACCCTGTCGGAGATAGATGCTTTGTATGTAGGTTCTGTATCCAGTCCATACATCAGTAAGTCTATAGCTGTAATCATAGCAGAGACTTTAGGTATGTCTCAAAGTGCTTCTATTGCCGACTTTGGTGGATCCACAAAGTCGAGTACAATCGCCCTCAGGTCGTGTATGGACTTTTTAGAGGCGGGAAGAGGGAAATATGGGCTGGTGATAGGGACAGACTGGCAATTGGGAGTGCCTGGCGATTCTCTGGAGCACTCCCTGGGAGCTGGAGCTGCGGCGTGTATATTGGGCAGCGATGGTAAGATAGCGGAATTTGAATATTCGTATTCCCTTTCTACCAGTTTTACCGGCACATGGAGGAGTGATGGTGATCAATTTGTAAACCGTTATGATGACCCAAGGTACGAGCGTTTTGCTGGTTATTCAAAGATTATCGTTGATGCCGGCAAAGGATTTTTCAAGAAGGCAGAAAAGGCAGGAAGTGACTTTCAGTACGCAGCCTTTACCCAGCCCGATGGCCAGTCTCCTGCCTCGGCTGCCAAGAAACTGGGGATAAAGTCCGTTAAGATGCCTTCGTCCATTGTTTCTCCTCTTTGCGGGGACACGGGTTCCAGCTCTGCTTTCCTTGAACTTGCGGCAGCTCTTGATCAGGCTGAACCCGGTGAGAGGATACTTCTGGTATCTTATGGTTCAGGGGCAGGGAGTGATGCCTTTTCTCTCCTCGTCTCAGAAGATATAAATACAAAAAGGGATAGGGTAACCCCTGTTAAGCGTTACCTGGAAAATAAGGAATATATAGATTATTACACTTATCAAAAGACCATCGGCATACTCAAGGTAAAGGGACTTCCTGAACCTATGTCAGCCATTGTAACCCAGCCTTCCGGAGAGAGAGAAAAGGAGTATGAATTAAAGCTGAAGGCATTGGAATGTAAAGGATGTGGTTCGTTGAATTTCCCCAGGAGGCATTATTGTATTGACTGCAGGGGAGAGGAATTTGAAGAAGTTCCCCTTCCCAGAAGAGGTAAAATATTAACCTTCAATTTCCAGTATGTGGTAGCGGTAAGTCCTGAACAGGCTCCCATACCAATTTGTACGGCAAAGATGGAAGGGGCAAAGGGGCAATATGGCGGCAATGTTTCCTCAATGATGACGGACTGCAAACCAGAGGATGTTAAAGTAGGTGGTAAAGTGGAGCTTGTCTTCAGGAGATGTGGTCAGGAATTGGGGCTGGTAAGGTATGGGTATAAGTTCAGACCGGTAAAAGAATAGGAGGACTTTTTTATGGCGAAGCAAAAAGGATTGCCAGTAGCCGTTGTTGGCGCTGGAATGATTAAATTCGGGGAACTGTTTGATCAGAGCTATGAGGATATGATAGTAGGTGCCTACAGGGCATGTTTAAAAAGCGTTGATAAAGGAATAGATGAGAAAGATATAGAAGCGGGGTGGTTGGGAACATGTATCCCCGGAACCGGATTTCGGAGAGAGATACTTACGGGAGCAGGACTGGCAGAACCCATAAGGTTCTTTCCAAGGCCTGTAAGTAGAATGGAGAATGCGTGCTGTACGGGCAGTGATGCTGTAAGAAATGCTGCCTTTGCTGTAGCATCCGGGGTGTACGATCTGGTTTTGGTAGTCGGTGCGGAAAAGATGAGGGACATACCATCGAGAGATTCCCTTATCGCCCAAACCGGTGTCATGTATCATGCATGGTGGCACCCCAGGGGGGCATCAGCCCCTCAAAGGTTTGGCTCCCTTGCCACAGCCCATATGGATAAATTTGGTACGAAGAGAGACCACCTTGCCATGATAGCTGTAAAGAACCATCACAACGGTACTTTAGACCCTTATACCCATTTCAATTTTGAGATAACTGTGGAGCAGGCATTGAATGCTCCCCTTCTCTCATGGCCTTTGGGGCTGTTTGATGCCTGTCCTACAACCGACGGAGCAGCAGCAATTCTCCTAACAAGGCAGGATAGAGCAAGAGAGTATACGGATCAGCCACTGTATTTCATGGGGACAGGGCTGGCAACTGATCCTATGTACCAACCGTGGAAAAAGAACTTCATAGAATTTCCGGCAACACAGGCCGCTGCCAAAGAAGCCTATAAGATGGCAGGCATTGGGCCTGATGATGTTGATTTGGCTGAACTCCATGACTGTTTTACCATTACAGAGCTAATTACCTATGAGGATATGGGCTTCTGTAAAAAAGGCGAAGGCGGCAAATGGATAGAAGAGGGTCACCCTATGCTTAGTGGCAGCAAGCCATGTAACGCGAGTGGAGGACTTAAGGCAAAGGGGCATCCTATAGGTGCTACAGGTGTTGCCCAGATCTGTGAACTCTGGTGGCATTTAAGAGGAGAGGCAGGAGAAAGACAGGTAAAAGATGCTCAAATAGGCTGTACCCATAATCTTGGCGGTCTGGGGACTACCGTGCTTGTAAACATTTTTGGTAAGGAGCCGAGATAGGGGGGAAGAAAGTCGGGAACCCCGTGCAGAAGCACGGGGTTCTTTATACAGAAAGCCTCACAGTCCCATCTGCTGTGCAACTATTTCCCGATGAAAATTACTGTCTCCGTAGAAGAGTTCCCACGTCTTGGCTTTTTTATAGTAGAGATGTAAATCGTGTTCCTCAGTAAACCCAATGGCCCCATGAATCTGGTGTCCTTTGGCAGTAACCCTTCTGAAGGCATCACTACACCATGCCTTTGCCATTGCTACTTCTTTGTCACAGGAAAGCCCGCAGCTGAGCATCCATGAAGCCTGATATGTTATATGACGGCATCCATCAACGTCAGCTACCATATCTGCACAGTAGTGCTGAACTGCCTGAAGGGTCCCTATGGGTTGTCCAAACTGTTCTCTTTCTTTTGCATATTTTATGGTCATCTCCAGTGCCTCCTGGGCACCGCCAACCACCTCGGCACACCTGGCCACCACTATCTTGGGCCAGATCTTCTGAATAATAGACCATCCATTATTCAGTCCTCCAATGAGGGCATCTTCTTTTATTTTTACCCCTTCGAATCTTACTTCACACTGTTTGTCTCCTGAGATTGTTTTAAGAGGAGTGACAGTGATACCATGGCTTTTGGTATCTACGATGAAAAGGGCGATACCATTATTGCCTTTACTCTCTTTTGCCTTTGCAGCTACAAGAATATAATCGGCTATATGGGCATCGGGTACAAATACTTTGGTCCCATCTATGGTATACCCTTCATTTGTCTTGATAAATCTGGTTTCTATGCCCTCAGGTTCATAGTTCCCGGAAGCCTCTGTAACGGCAAGGGTCAATATTATCTCTCCTCTGGCTATTTTGGGGAGGAATCTCTCTTTTTGTTTTTCATTTCCGCCTTCCAAAAGGCTTATCCCCCCAAGGATAACCGTTGAGAAGAAGGGACCTGGTAAACACGCCCTGCCCATCTCTTCCATGAGAACACTTAAGTCCAAGAAGTTTCCTTCCATACCCCCGTATTTTTCAGGAAAGATAAATCCCATCCACCCCAACTCCGCCATCTTGCTCCACAAGGTAGGAGAGTATCCCTTCTCATCTTCGTTCATCTCTTTTACAAAGGATTTAGGGCATTCCTTGGTAAGAAAGTTCCGAGCCATATTCCTGAGTATCTCTTGTTCTTCATTAAGGCTGAAATCCATTTATTTAACCTCCTGTGGTTTTATCAGAACTTAAGATTTTGCTACGGGCAGTCCAAGCCCTCTGGTAGCCACAATGTTTTTCAGTACTTCTAATGTCCCACCCTGTATGGTATAGGAAACGCTCCACAGATATGAATCCGCTGCATCACCATCCATGGGAGCATATTCAGAACCAGGCATGAGCTGGCCATAAAGCCCTAGGACGCTTGTTGCGGCATCACTCAAACGCTGTTCAAACTGGGTACAAAATGCCTTACACAAGGCTGCCTCGTAGTTGGGAATACGTCCCTGCGATAGTGTCCATGCAACGTGATAGCAAAAGAGCCTTCCTATCTGGTATTCAACCTCCAGTTCAGCCAGCTTGTTTCTTATGAAGGGGTCCTTTGACAGAGCTTTGCCGTTTCTCTTTTCATTCTTTACATATTCCACAAGGTTCTTAAAGAGCGGATAGTTCTGCATGAGGCGTTCAAGCCCCGCTCTCTCATAGTCCACCTGCGCCATAAGCTGATAAAATCCACGATTCTTTGGGCCAACAAGATTCTCTTTAGGTACCTTAACGTCCTCAAAGAATATTTCATTGAATGAGTGGATCCCTGCCATGTTTATGATAGGACGTATAGTTATACCGGGAGTTTTAACGTCCACTATAAACTCACTCAATGCCTTGTGTTTGGGGGCATTCAAGTCTGTCCTTACCAGACACCAGATGTAATCAGCCCTGTGGCCACCAGTGGTCCAGACCTTTTGTCCGTTTATTATATAAAAATCCCCCTGTTCTATTGCAGTAGTCTTTACCGACACCAGGTCTGATCCTGCATTGGGTTCGCTCAAACCGATGGCTATGGATATGTCTGCATTTATTATCTTTGGCAGGTAGGTTTTCTTTTGTTCATCATTGCCAAAATGGATTATGGCAGGACCAACCTGTCTGTCGGCCAGAAAATGAAAACCAATAGGTGCCTGATAGGTAAGCATCTCCTCCATAACTATTGCCCTGTCTATATAGCTTCGTTCATGCCCCCCATATTCTTTAGGCCAGGTCATTCCTATCCAGCCTCTACTGGACATGTCTTTAGAAAATTTCTGTGAATGGCTTTCAACCCAACCATTGCTCTTGACCTGGAATTCTCCATCTCTTACCTTTGCCTCAAGAAAGTCCCGGACTTCCTGCCTTAGGCTTTCCTGTTCTTTGGTAAAACTAAAATCCATTCCGCACCTCCTTATCCTACTGAGTAAATATTTAGGGGCTGTTGCCAAAACAGAAATTCCTTTGAGCGGTCATCAAAAAACGTTTTGGACAAACGAAAAGGGATTTGGGCAACAGACCATAGGTAACATATAAACTTACAATTGGATAATACCATGTTTCTTCCATGGCTTTTCATCTACCTTATCTTTCAGCAAGTTAAGGGTGTTTATCAGTACAGCCCTGGATGCCTCAGGCTCTATTACATCATCAATATATCCCCTCTCGGCTGCCATATATGGGTTAACCCACACATCCCTGTATTCCTTTATCCGCTGCTCTTCTAACTTCTTGGGATCATCTGCCCCTGCAATCTCCTTAGCAAAGAGGATACTCGCCGCTGTTTCCGGACCAACAAGGGTTATTTCAGCCGTGGGCCAGGCGAAAACAAAATCAGCCCCCAGAGGTACATTGCACATGCATAGTTGTGCCCCGGCGTAGGAATGCCTGATGACAAGGGTTACTTTGGGTACTGAAGCCTCGGTAACGGCGTGGAGCATCTTCGAACCGTGTTTTATTATTCCCCGCTTCTCCTCGTTCTGCCCGATCATTACTGCTGGCGAATCCTGTATATGGATTACAGGGATATTATAGGCATCACAGATCCTCACAAAACGGGCATGTTTATTCGCAGCACCGACATCTATCACGCCTCCCATAACCATGGAGTTGTTGGCCAGGATACCAACGGGCTGGCCGTTGAGCCTTGCAAAACACGTTATCATATTCTTTGCAAACCTGGCTTTGTATTCGAGAAAGTACCCGTTATCAACAATCTCTCTGATTATCCTGTACATATCAAAGGGGACTCTGGAATCCTCCGGCAGGATATCCATGATACCTTTATTAATGCGATTGGGATCATCCCCTGTCTCGATAACAGGAGGCTTCTCCCGATTGTTCGAAGGCAGCAGACTCAAAATCTCTTTGGCTATCCCAATCGCCTCTCTGTCGTCCTTCGCAACAAAATCACATAATCCGGTTATCTCGCTGTGAAGCTTCGCTCCACCCAGCTCCTCCTCTGTCTTGTTTTCTCCAAGCATGGTCTTTACGAAGGCAGGGCCACCCATGTACATGCGACTGATACCATCCACCATAATGATAAAATCGCTTAACGCGGGACCATATGCAGCCCCTCCGCCACAACTGCCCAGTAAAAGGGTGATCTGAGGAATTACACCTGAGTACAGCGTATGCCTTCTAAACAGCTGAGCATATATCTCGCTGGAGTCCTGACCTTCCTGTAACCTCGCTCCCCCTGAGTCGATTATCTGGATGAAAGGGGAACCGCATTTTGCCGCTGCGTCAATGACTTTACATATCTTCTTCCCATGCATCTCCCCAAATGTCCCTGCCAGAACCGTAAAATCCTCGGCTGCAACAAAGGCATTATTTCCATTTATCTTTCCACTTCCGGTAACTACCGCATCGGCAGGGACTTCCTTGCTTTCCATGCCAAAAAGGGTACACCTGTGCTTTACCAGTGCATCAACCTCCATGAATGTGCCCGCATCGAACAGGAGATCAATCCTTTCTCTGGCGGTCAATTTAGTGCGCTCATGCTGCTTTTCTATGCTCTTTGAACCTCCCATCTGAAAAATCCTGCCCTTGCGCTCCCTTAAATCCAAAAGCTTTTTTACGTTAGAGTTCATCTATACATCTCCCCCTTTATGTTTTTCTTATGTAGTCTTATATAAAAGGCTGTTTAATCAGCCATTTAAATTGCTTTGATCACTGAAGTATGGATGGTGCATGATATTTTTCCTTTAAAAGAGGTTACTTCTAGGGAACAAAAAAAGAAAGGAAAGTCTCTATAAATGCTCAGGTTAGCCTATCAGAGATAGCAAGTATTTTCAAGGAAAATTTTGAAAAAAAGAGCTTGACAACTCAAATAACTTTTACTTATTATAATGTTATAAAAAACCAACTGGTTGGTATAATTTGCCGTTATGAAAAAAGAGAAGGGGATACTAACAAGAAAAGGTATCATAAAAAAGTCGCTGCGACTTTTTTCAGAAAGGGGATACTACAATACATCTATGACAGATATCGTTCAGGCAACAGGTTTAACAAAAGGTGGGATTTATGGCCAATTTAAGAGTAAGGAAGAAATCTGGTATGCAGTTTATGACGAAGCTGTCAAAATCTGGAGAAGTAAGGCGTTTAGAGGAACCAGGGATATCTCAAACCCGGTTGATCGAATAGGGAAACTCACAGAAAACATTCTGAAGGACTTCCTTGGAGCAAAGGTTTTCAAAAAAGGGGCTTTTTTTGTGCCCATGCTTTTCGAGTTTTGTGGACATTCTGTAAGTATGACAGATAAGATCTCGAAAGGATTCGAAGGATTCTCAAACCTGCTGTACCGTTGGTTGAAAGAAGCAGCAGATGCAGGATTATTGAAGAAAGGGTTGAATCTCGAGGAAATTGCAAACTTTATTTTCATCTCCCTTAACGGGGCCACCAGCTTATTTGTGGCGACAAAAGACCCCAAAATCTGGCAGCATACAATCAGGCAGCTAGAATTCTACACTAATCAGTTAAAAAGATTATAGGCTCTTAAGGAGGAATGCCAAAATTTTATTAAATATAGAAAGGAGGGTACCGATTGATGTTTGAGAAGGAGTTTCTAGAAGAGGAGGAGAGGTTAAAGAGAGAGTGGAAAGAGCTATATGACAGGTTTTACAAAGATAAAGAATTTAAAGCTGTTACAGATTCGGATATTCCTGTAAAATCTGTGTATACGGCAAAGGATCTAGAAGAGATTGGTTTTCGTCCTGAGATGCCGGGTATTTATCCTTATACAAGGGGCATATACCCTGTACAGTATCAGTTTACACCCTGGTTTAACAACCTGGTTTTAGGCTATGGTTTGCCAGAGCAAACTCGTGAGAGGATGGATCTTTTAAAAGAGATGGGGGCGAGGGGGTATTTTGGTAAAGATGCCTACAATCTTGTGTTTGATCTGGTAGCAAAAGCAGGATACGATCCTGATGACCCGGAGGTAACAGGGAGAGTGGGGGTTGCAGGATGTCATTTTGCAACCCAGGATGATTTTGACCGTCTCTTTCATGATATAGACCTTACCAAAGTATCAGTTGTACAGAACATCTGCCGTGCTACCCTGGTAGAGATAGCAATGTACATTGCTTATCTTGAAAAGAGAGGGATTCCCATAACTAAAGTTTATGGCAACAGCATGAACTGGCTCTGGTCTTTTGCTTTTCTCGGGAACGTTGCCTTTCCTCCCAAAAGTGCCTTTAAGCTTATGGCTGAGTTTATAAAATACTGTTGCAGGAATATGCCCCAGTGGAATCATACCAATATCACGTCCTATTACGTGGAAGAATCAGGAGGCAATGCCGTCCAGGAGGCGGGTTATGCCATATCAGCGGGGATAGCTCTTACCGAAGAATGTATAAGGGCAGGACTTGATCCAGATGAGTTTTTACCCAGGTTTGGTTTTCAGATAGCCCAGGCAGGTGATTTTTTTGAGGAGGTTGCCAAAGTCAGGGCAATGAGAAGAGTTTGGGCAAAAGTTAATAAAGAGAGATTTGGCTGCAAAAATCCAAGGTCATTGCACCTGAGGATGCATAGCCAGACATCCGGAGTTACCTTAACTGCCCAGCAGCCTTTAAACAACGTTATAAGGACAACACTTCAGACATTGGGAGCCGTACTTTCAGGTACAAATTCCATACAGACGAATTCATACCTGGAGGCATTGTCTACCCCTACCGAAGAATCCCACATCCTTGCCTTGAGGACCCAGCAGATTATCCTCCATGAGACAAACATACCCAACGTTTCAGATCCACTGGCTGGTTCCTACTATGTAGAATGGCTGACCGGCAAAGTGGAAGAGGAGGTCTTCGGGATTATAAAACTGATAGATGAAAAGGGAGGATTCAGGAAGTGTTGGGAGTCGGGCTGGTTTAAAGATGAAATTACCAAATCTGCCTATCAGTGGCGGGAGAAAGTAGCCAGTGGGCAGAAGACAATTGTAGGGTTGAACAAATATGTAACCGAGAAAGAACAGAAAGTCCCGGTCTTTAAATATCCGGAGATAGAGGAAGAGGCCATACGAAGGCTTAAAGAATACAAAGAGAAAAGAGACAACAAAAAATTGGAAGGGGCATTGAAGAGGCTTAAAGAAGTGGCAGTGATGGTAGACGAAACATGGCCTGAGCATAGCGGAGAATTAATGCCTGCGGTTATTGATGCAGCTAGAGCAGAGGCTACCCTTGGAGAGTTGCAAGGTGTTTTAAAAGAAGTATTCGGGTGGGCATAGGAGGTTATATCGATGAGAGAAGAGAAGATCAGGGTTTTATTAACGATTGCGCGGTTTGACGGGCATGACAGGGGAGTTAGGTATCTGGCGAGGAAGCTGATGGAATTGGGGATGGAGGTTATCTTTACCAGGTTTGTCCATCCTGGGGATGTAGTAAGCACTGCCATACAGGAGGATGTGGATGTTGTGGGCGTGAGTTTTTCAGTTGGAGGGCATAAATACATTACTTCTGAGATAATAAAAGGTTTAAGAGAGAACAAAAGAGCAGATATACTGGTTATATTAGGGGGGATAATCCCTGATGATGAGGTAGGGGAGCTGATAAATATGGGTGTTGGAAAGACCTTTGGGCCTGGTTCCCCTGCAACGGATATTGCCCAATACATTAAAGACAACATGACGAAAAAGCAATAGATGATAACAGATAAACCTTTGCGTTGAGTCTGTGGAATAAGTAATACAAAGTGCATATACAAAAGAGGAGGATGTTATGAGGATCAGAGGTATTTTTTTAACAATGGTTATCTTAGCTTCAATCATGGTTTTTTTGGGAAGCGTACCCTGTTATGCCGGAGAGGCAAAAGGGGTGACGAAGGACACAATCATAATGGGTCATTTAAACGCCGACACAGGGCCCATTGCAAAAGATTCCCAGGGTATTTCAGAGGCAATCAAAAATTATATTCGCTATATCAATGAACAGGGGGGTATCCACGGTCGAAAGATAAAGTTTGTCTCTGAGGATACCGGTTACTCGATACCCAGGGCAATGGCGGCCTTCAAAAAAATCCTTTACAAGGACAATGTATTTACTATTTTCGGGCCTACATCTACAGGAGAGGCAACGGTTTTACTCCCCCAGGTTCAAAAGGAAAAGATTTGTACCGTAATGATAAGCCCTGCTGAGCACATGTTTAAGCCATTCAAAAGATATGTTTTTCATTTTGTGTGCTCTTATGAAAATCAGATTAAGATACTGTTCGATTATATACTTAAGGATATGAAAGCCAAATTTCCTAATCCCAGGATAGCAATCGTATATCCTGATGTGGAAGTTGGCAAGTCAGCAGCGAGGGAGGCGCAGATACAGGCAAAGGTATTCAATGTTGAACTCCGCGAGGAGATATTGAACATGGGTTCGTTGGATGCCAGCTCCCAGGTTATGAATTTGAAAAGGTACAAACCAGATTTTGTAATAATTCAGCACGTTATTGCACCGGCTTCTCTCCTGTTAAGAGAAGCTAGGAAGCTTAAATTGGAGACCAATTTTTTAGGAACCATGCTGTCAACAAATGCGGATACTATTGCTCTGTCCAAGGATGCAGCTCAAGGGTATGTCGGGATACAAGCCTTCAGATCATGGTATAGCAATACACCGGGGGCTAAGAAAATGAGAGAGATAACCTTGAAACTTCGTCCTGGTACCGATAAACCGTACCGCAGCGAGTATTATACCTTCGGGTGGGTAAACGCTATACTTTTTGTCGAAGGTATGAAAAGGGCAGGAAAAGACTTGAATAATGAAAGCCTTGTAAATGCCATGGAGACCATAAAAAATTTTGATCCGTGGGGGCTCTCTGGGTCGGTTACTTGGGGTTCTGATGACCGGGAAGGGGCAGAGAGTGTTTTCTTTTCCAAAGCTGATGTTGATAATGGCATGCTGGTCGCCATTAGTGACTGGAAAAAGCCGCTTCCTCGCTAGAGTTTTTTAAGCGGTTGAAGTTTTAACTTGATAATATCCTGTAGCTTGTGCTAAAGGGTTTCAATAGTCATTTTTTAGATACCCCGCAGCTTGCTGCGGGGAGGTTCACTCTACACTACAGAAAAAAGGAGAGCATTATGAGAGTGAGATGTATTTTTTTAAGAATTATTGTTTTGGTTTCAATCATGATTTTTTTAGGAGGTGTTTCCTCCTATGCTGAAGAGGTAAGGGGGGTTACGAAGGATACCATAAAATTTGGGGTAATAGGCGACATGACCGGGCCAATCGTTGCAACCTGGTTTCCCATGATTGAAGGGGTAAGAGACTATTTTAAATATGTAAATGATCAGGGTGGGATTCATGGGAGAAAGGTAAATGTAATTGCTGAGGACAGCAGGCTTTCCATACCCCTGGCTCTGGCAGCTTTCAAAAAGTTGGTTTACAGGGATAAAATTATTGCCTTTTGGGGGCCTGGATCGACTTCAGAGATATATGCTCTATTCAGCCAGATTGAGAAAGAGAAGATGCCCTGTATGAGTCCAAGTCCATCAGATGCCCTGATAAATCCTTATAAGCGGTATGTCTTTCTTCTTGGGACTCTCTATGAGGAACAGGCATATTTAATGATCGATTATATCACTAAAGATTTGAAGGTTAAAAATCCGAGGATTGCCGTTGTGTATACGGATAATGAGTCGGGGAAGACACTATTACGGGCGGTTGAAAGGTATACCGAACTCACCGGTTTAAATCTGGTTAGTAAGCAGGTGCTTAATTTTGGAGCGGTAGATGCTGCATCTCAGGTTATGAACCTGAAAAAGGCGAATGCCGATTATGTGATACAACTTGCTGTTATTGAGATAGCAGCAGCCCTGTTAAGGGATGCGAAGAAGTATGGTTTGGATGCCACCTTTTTTGCAACTATGTTTGGGTGTGATGCGGACACGATTAAGCTTGCTGGGAAGGCAGCAAAGAATTTCATCGGAGTACACTCTTTCAGTCCTCTGGACGATAATAGTCCTGGGGTAGTTGAGATGAGGAAGATTTCTTTAAAATATCATCCCGGGAAAACTCATAACAGGTATTACACCGTGGGCTGGGTTGCTGCGTTGTTATATTCTGAGGCTATGAAGAGAGCAGGCAGGGATTTGAACGGCGAAAGACTGGTAGATTCTCTGGAGACGATTAAGGACTTTGATACCAAAGGTCTTTGTGGTCCGATAACATTCAGTTCAAAAAACCATAAGGCACTTGATTCCATGAAGCTATACAAGGCTGATGTAGATAAGGTAACTCTTATACCGATTACCAGCTGGAGAAAACCTTCCAGGACAGTCAACTAAGTTAAGAAAACAGCCACTTACGAGATGAACCGAGAATATAATCAGAGGATTAAAAGGGGGAAGAATGTATCAGGATGGTGCATATTGGGATCCATTGATTGAAAAAATGTCCAGGGAAGAGATGAGAGAACACCAGTTCAACAAGCTGCTCTCTCATCTCAAACATGCCTATGAAAATTGCACTTATTACCGCGATAGATTTAATTCAGTTGGTTTAAAACCTTTAGATATAGCAACGATTGAAGATTATTATAAAATCCCTTTTTCAACGAAGAACGACCTTATTGAAAATCAGAAAAAGAATCCTCCATTTGGAGATCTGTTAGCGGTAAATACTGACAATCTGACTCGCCTTTACGTAGCACCTGGTCCAATACACATACCTTTTACTGATGAAGATTTTGATAGTTTTTCCATGGTATTTGCAAAAGGTCTCTATGTTTGTGGTGCCAGGAAACAGGACATAGTAAATGTGACTACGACCTTTCATTGGGTAATAGCAGGAGATATTCTTTCAGGAGGGTTTAGGAAGATAGGATGTACGGTAATCCCTGGTGGTCCCGGTATGTCAGGGATGCATATTGAAACGATGAAGGCTACGAATACCTCTGTTCTGGCAGGTTTTACGACATTTGTAGAACACTTGTGCGATGTAGCATTAAAGATGGAGATTGATCCCAGGAATGACCTGTCGGTAAGGCTTGTGATCATTTTTGGCGACATTAGAAAAGAGGAAACCAGAAAAAAGATTAAAGAGGTATTCGATGCTGATGTAAAAGAGTTTTACGCAACGGCTGATCTTGGGCTTATAGCTGCAGAATGCCCTGAAGGTGGTGGTATGCATATCAGCGAAGATTATGTGGTTGAGATAATAGACCCTGAGACTGGAGTCCATGTTCCATTGGGGGAGACAGGCGAAATAGCCGCCTCCGAAGTTTGCAGAAGAGCTATGCCGATTATCAGGTATCGCACAGGAGATATTACAGAAGGCATCAATCTGCAACCGTGTCCATGCGGCAGGACCTCTCCACGATTAAAGAGAATATTGGGCAGGAGATCGGAAATAGCCAAGGTTAAAGGTATGTTTGTCAATCCCCAGGACATAGAGAGGGTATTAAGAAAATATTCTGAGCTTGGGAGGTTTCAAATCATAATCGACAGACCCCATCGGATGGATGAATTGGCAATCAAAATAGAGTGTTCTAACGTCAGTAATCGAAATGAGTTAGAGAATATTTTAGTATCGGAATTAAAAGAGACTACCAGATTAACCGCCAATATTTTATTGGTGAATCCTGGGGACATCCCGGAGTCTGCAAGTGTTTTGTATGATAAGAGACGAGTTTAAGTTATAGATTGCTTCGCTTCGCTTGCAATGACAAAGAGTGGCATTTCCAGACTTTTTATGACTTCATCAATAATGAATTGCAACACTTGGGGAAAACGAAAAGGAAAGTGCTGTCCTAAGTCTTTATGGATCCCACAATACTTAAGACCATAAAACAAGCCAGAAGACTGATCATCATAATAGTTGGTTTTACGATCCTCCTGATGGGTATTGCCATGATTGTGTTACCTGGTCCCGCAATCCTTTTCATACCGCTTGGCTTGGGTATACTTGCATCAGAATTGGTTTGGGCAAAAAGAATACTGGATAAGATCAAAAGTAAATTAGTATTCCTTTCGCTTTAGCAAGTGCTCAATCCCGGTAGTGGTCTCATGTCCAAAGGGCATCCGTTGGATGC
This sequence comes from Thermodesulfobacteriota bacterium, assembly GCA_040757775.1. NCBI lineage: Bacteria > Pseudomonadati > Thermodesulfobacteriota > Thermodesulfobacteriota bacterium. The sequence goes on along the minus strand of JBFLWQ010000001.1, from coordinate 214,526 downwards.
TACAGGTATTGCCCAGATCTGTGAACTATGGTGGCGTTTTATTCCCTATCTGCCCTTTCTTTATATACCAGTCGAGGTATGAAGGTTATGTATTGACCAGAAGGAAATCCGTATTCTTCAAGGAACTTTTCCATGGGGATCAACCTGCCATCTCTGTGCCTTGCCCTTATGACCCTGCCTTTCTTTCTGTCTATTTCCCAGCCGTGTTCTTCTTCGAGCAAGCGCAAGATTTTTACCTTTTTTATCAATGGAATCTCAACTTCCCTTCTTACATATAGGTGCCAGTCATCTGGCAAAACTCCAAAAGCATTGTTATAATAATCAAGGTAAAAATCGAATTTTGTTTGTCTGGCTGTTTCCATATCCTGAAATAGGAAGCATAGCTTTGGAATAAGTGCAAGGACTTCTTCCTTCGTTTCTACAGGTACTATCATGTGTTCAGGCAATGGGTCAACTTCTCCCTTTTTCCCTGTATTTCCATGGAGTGCCCACCACTTGCTCCTATCATACTTATTTCCCATCAGGTATCGCTTAAAGTTGAAACCACCGGGTCCGAGGATTACCGGGATACCGGCTCTTGCATAACCCGATGCCAGGGTATACATCAGGTCTGATGCCGGTCCCCAGATAACGAGTACGTTTGGAAATCTGGTAGTAAAATCTGATTGCATTGCGTAGGTAGCCCTGTAGGGGGACCTGAATCCCATATAGCCGACCTTATAAAAAGCGGTTGTGAAATGGGACTGACCTGAACAGCCACCTGTATTTACCAGACACTTAGGGTTGAAAAGCGTCGGGTAGAGTTCATATAAAAACTTCCCTGTCTTTTTATCTTTATACCTGGCAATGTCAGATGCCACGCAACCGGCGACTGTAACTGAGTAGGTATTTGATATTAATTCAGATGCAATATAAGCTATGTCCATATCTGACCCTTTATAGTTATTGCATCCCATTATGACTACTGAACCCGGACAAGAAAACATCGTGATAGCCCAGTCTCTTATTTCTAGATTGCCGAAAGTCCCCCTTCCTGCCTTCATCACAGCTTTATCCTCTCTTATTTCCTTCTGTGCCGCAGCAATAATCATGTCTATTATCGGTATATTTTGGGGACAAACTTCTTCACATTTGCCACAGTAAATGCTTTTATCATGTAGTTCACATAGCCTTCCAGTATTGTCACTCGAGGCTGCCTTTAACGCAGCGCTTATATGAAGGCTATTTGGACATACTCTAAAGCAGGCATCACACCCATCACATTTGGATGCCCATTTTTTTATTTCTTTGCTAGATAAGAGGTAGCTTTTTTTCCTCAGGGATTTAACTTTCCCAGCCAGTTTGACGGCTACTTCACCGGCCTTTTTTGGATCCGTCACCAATACAGCCTGAGAGCCACTCAAAAGCTCATTTACAATATCATCCACATTTTCTTCAACCCTGTTCACTAAGCCCATATTCTGATTGAAACTGGTGGCGATAACCTTTGTATCCGTCCTCTTTGCATCTTCCAGCACATTTGTCTTACAACACGCGTCACCAACTACTATCACATCAGGTATCCCCATCCTTAATACCTTACTGGTCTTGACAGGGGAGGTAAGGATTTTTGCCTTATCGTAAAACCGTATGAGATCATGCCCAACAGACCCGATGCCAGTAACCTCTATAGTCTCTTCCATACCGTTGGCTTTAATATAGTTCACAGCATTCCATGCCGGTAAGAAGTCAAAACCCAAAAATAATATAACTGATTTGCTTGTGTCTACCGTTCCTATGCCTGTATGCGTGGTGGGGTCAGGGAACGTTGGGAGTTCCGTCAGTTCTCGGTCTGGCCCCCAGCAGAAGTTGAAAAACGCATGTTTCAAAAACTCATTAACATCCAATGCCACCAACAAAAGTGACCCAGCGTGGAGAGCCTTGGATTCCAGGTCTGTTGTATTTCCCTCATATCCAACACTGGCAGAGGATAGTAGGCTTGAGAGTTGACCCTCTAAATAAGTTACTACCCTGTTTGCTTCTTTCAAAGTTCTGGGTGTAAAACCGCATATTGCATTTACGTTCATCATCCCGTAAGCGACATTTTTGCCCCACTTTATCTTTTTTCTTTCGCCGAACTCTTTTATACAATGGTTTAATAGGTATCTCGTTGAGGAGAGCTGTATAGAAAGCCCTCTGCATGATGTTTGCAGTGATAACTTTGCCTGATAAGTTTCCAAGTCCAAACCACATGCCCCTTTTCCCTTATCCAGCTCACACGTTCCCATATAGCAGTTGTTACATTTCTTTTCAATAACTGTATATAGTGGTGGATACCTCTCCAATAATATTCTATCCCACTCAGCCATGTCTGTTGGGTTTGGAAATGGAGTCAGCCATACTTTCATCTGGTTTACCAGATTTTCTGACCAGGTAGTTTCAATCGATTCTTTTACTATTTCCTCCACTCCTCTTATGTCTCTTACTGTTTTTGTTATGTCGATCTCCTTATGTCCAACTTTAGCTACCTGGTACTTCTTGTTTTTTGACATAGATTTCCTCCCTTTCAGTATTATTGCTCACAAAAAATACTCCTCCAATGAGGGCATCTTCTTTTATGTATACATCCTTTCTGCTTTAGTGTTGTATTATTTTCTCCTCTAAGAGAGTGTTTAATTGGCTGTTTAATATTTCAATCATCGAAGTATGATAACGCATTCTTTTTATTACACTTTCAACTGAAAAATCACCTCCAGAAATATCCTCACCATTTGAAGGCGTAGTGACTGTTTCTTTGGTTAGTCTTTTAAAATCAGGAGTAAGACAACCTTCTTCTATTAGTTTCACAAAGTATTTTGAAATATCCTCAGGTTTGTATTTGCTATTCGGCTTATACCACCTGTACACCCACAAACACATACCAAGAAAGGCATTTACGAAAAGTTGAGGATCACCTTTTTTAAATATGCCCTCACTTATACCTTCGGTAAAAATGCCTTCTATCAGTCTATTGTATTCTCTTTTTCTCTTTTTTATAGATTTATGAAACTTGTCAGGAAGCTGTTCTTCTTCCTGAAAAAATATTTTTAACATGGATTGTCTTTCAATCATAATATGTTCTATTTGGTTTATAATAGCCTCCCGTAATTTGTCAATGGTAGACTTATCAGAAGTGGCCAGTTTGGAAAGTTCATTGGTAGCATCTGTAATGGTTTTTTCATAAATTTCCACTAAAATTTCTTCTTTACTCCTGAAATAGTGGTAGATAGCGGATTTGCTCAGACCCATCTCGTTTGCCAGGTCATTCATGGATGTAGATTGGTATCCCTTTTCATAAAAAAGCATGGTTGCTGCTTCCAGAATTTCTTCTCTTTTCGCCATATATTCCCCCGACGAGTTTAATAGCCTGACCAGACGGTCTATACCTTATTTATCGGTTTGCATATACTATTATATAGAAAAAAAATGTGCAAGAAAAAAATTAATATTTTTTATTAAGTTGGCGATACACACTAGTATTATCAGGATATTGGATATTGTTGTCAGGCTACAGCAAAAAAATACTTGACAAACACATAAGAATTAATTAGAGATGTAATATACCGTATGGACGGTCTTTGTGCAGAGAGACAAGGGAGATTTTCAATTCAAAAATTTATTAAGATTGCTATAAGCCTGAAGATTCTTAGAGTGGTTTGTGTTTTAAAAGTATTAGTTATATTCTAGACTAAAGCCTTATTGATGAGGTTAAGCGGTTAAAAGGAGGTTTGAGGATGATTAAATGGCCTGAAGGACGAGTTTGTCAGATTAGTGAAGATATTGAAGAAGCTCTCGCAAATATCAGGATCGGGTATGGTCCTCGGTTTCAAGGTGAGAGAATCAGAAAGGATGATTATCATGTTGAGTATGGTGGGCCCAAATGGTCAGGAAGCATTTTTGAGTCAATCGAAGTAATGACGGATCCTGATGAAGTACAGGATGGAAGAGTTGAGATTGTTGGCCCCGACATCAATGAAGTTGAACCAGGAACTTCCCTTCCCTTTGGATGGATTATAAAGATGTACGGTAAGGAGATGAGGGTAGATTATGATGAATTCTTTCTCCGTCAAATAGGTGATTTTCTGGAACAAATGGAAGGGATTATGGCTGTAAATGCCAGATCGAATCAATGGTTTCGTGTCGGGAAAAATGTCGCAGATCGAATTACCTGGCCAGAACTTTTGAGTCTGCTCTTTGGCCTTGCAAAGTCTGCATTTCCCATAATTGAGGCCATCGAAGCTAGAGTAATAATAGGGAGTCCGGAGGTTGGTGGTGCAGAATTTATTAAAGAAATAGTGGATAATGACATCAGGCATAAATGGGAAGCCCAGGAGAGCAGGATGGTTGGAATTGAGGATGATGATGTTGATGAGTTCTTTGGCTGTACCCTTTGCCAGGGTTTTGCCCCAAATCATGTCTGTATGATAGCCCCGGAGCGGATGCCGTTCTGTGGTATCATCAACTATAAAGGTGCAGAGGTGGGGTTGGAGATCGATCCTTTTGGTTACCTGGTGAGAATTCCAAAAGGGAAAAAAATCAATGAAGCATATGGTCAATATGAAGGGGTTAATGAGTATATCTTTGCCAAGAGCAATAAAACGATAAAGAGGGTAAACTTATATAGCACTATAAAATACCCACAGACCTCGTGAGGGTGATTTGAATTGTTGCTGTTTTATATCCCTCAGGTTGATGGGATAGGCTTGGTTGACAGGACTTATAAGGGAATAACCCCGCTGGGCGAAGGGCTGACTTTTTCAAAATTGGCTGCGGAAGCGTGCGGAGGTGTTCAGGGACATGGATATATGGGTGCCTCTATTGGAACAGTAAGATCTAAAAAGTTTCAGATGGGTGATGGAGGATGGGATAGAATTGTGTGGATTCATCAGGACTTAAAGAAGCAGATCGCAGATGCAATCCCGGAAGAAGTTTATGAAAAGATAGCTACAGAAGATGATGCCATCTCCCCAAAGGATATAATACAATTCCTTACTGCTAAAAAGCATCCAATAGTAGAGAAGTTTTGGAAAAATGGAAAGCCGGTGCCGGTTGTTTTACCAGCTCCTACTGAAGATTGGCCGGAAGATAAAAAATAGAAAAGATTTTGAGAGGGGGTGATAAAGCCAAGTCAAAACAACCAGTTACAAAACTTATTGTACTCAGCTACGAAAGGAGAACAGGCATGAGAAAGAAAAAAAATATTGTATTGATTTTGGTTGTGGGTTTTATTCTTTTTGGGGCATACCCACTCTCAGCCGAAACCAGCAGGGGAGTGAGCAAAGACACAATAAAGATCGGTGTCTTAACTGACATAACAGGAGTGACCGCTTCCATACAGGGGCCATCCCTGGAGGGGTATAAGATATTTTTCAGATGGGTAAATGATAGGGGAGGAATCGATGGAAGAAAGATAGACCTTATAATTGAGGACACAAAATACAGCATACCACAAAACTTTGCTGCGTTTAAAAAATTTATGTATAGAGACAAAGTCTTTGCCATTCTCGGGTCTGGTGCCAGTGCAGCAGATATTGCCCTGACTCCTCTGGTAGCAGAAGAAAAGGTACCTAGAATACCGTTGAGCAAGTCCGGCCAGCTTGTTGATCCTTTTCAACGTTATACATTTATTAATGCTCCTATATATGAAGACGGTATAAGGCTATTAGTTGACTATATAGTCAAAGAGTTAAACCCTAAGGATTTGAGGCTGGGAATTGTTCTTGCGGATGCCGAGGCATTTAAACCAGGCCTCAAAGTAGCCCAGGAACGAGGTAAAAAATATGGGGTGGAGGTAACCGGTATATTCCTGAGTATGGGAGCCCTCGATGCTACATCACAGGTATTACAATTAAAGAGAGAAAAGGTCAACTGTGTAATCATTCATAACATTAGCACAGCGGCGATAACACTGGTTACGGCGGGAAAGAAATTGGGATTTAATCCTAACTATTTTGGTTCCTACTGGGCAACTCAGGACCAACTTATCAAAGCAGCCAAAGAAGCAGCCAGGAATTACTGGGGAGTTCATTGTTTCAGTGGTTGGGACGAGGAGAACCCCGGGATTAAGGAACTCAGAAGCGTGACTAAGAAATATGATTCTGGTGCAACCTGGAAGGACAGGGCATATACTGATGGATGGGTCTTGTCTATGATACTTGCTGAGGGGATAAAAAGGGCAAAAAACAATCTTACTAACGAGGGGTTGGTAAATGCTATTGAATCTATGAAAAACTTCAGCACGAAAGACCTCTCAGGCCCCCTTACCTATAGCTCTGCAAATCACAAACCAAATGAATTCTTCAAGATCTATAAGGCCGATGTAGAGAAAGGATTTTTTGTTCCCATCTCAAGTTGGAAGAAACCCCTCGATTAAGATTCAAGTTTGAAGCTATAATTTAGATATAACTAAAAAAGCCTTGGTTACCTCGTGCTGAAGCGTGAGGTAACCCCCTTCGTCCAAGGAAGAATTTCGGTTTTTTGGATACCTTTTTACCCTTTTTAAAGATAATGGAGTTTACATATGGCAGGCGCATTGGATGGTATAAAAGTTCTGGATTTTTCGAGGCTTTTGCCCTTTGAATATTGCACCATGATGCTGGCGGATTTAGGCGCGGAAGTCCTCAAAGTTGAAGAGCCCGAGAAGGGTGATTATATGAGGTGGCTACCTCCCAAGAACAAGAAGGAGGGTTATATTTTCCTCCTTGCCAATCGTAATAAAAAGAGTATGACATTGAACTTCAATACAGAAAAGGGAAGAGAAATTGTATACCGGTTGGTCAAAAAATATGATGTCTTATTTGAGAGTTTTAGGCCTGGAATTATGGATGGTTTTGGACTTGGTTATAAAGATTTAAAGGAGATAAACCCGAGGCTGGTCTACTGTTCATCAACAGGCTATGGGCAGACCGGTCCGTATAAAGACAAGGCCGGACACGATGCAAACTACATCGCGGTAGCCGGGATACTTGGTGTTACTGGACGACATACGGGTGCTCCCGTTATCCCTGGGATACCTATTGCCGATATGTCCATCGGGATATTTTCAGCCTATGCTATCCTTGCGGGCCTGATGGCAAGGGATAGAACGGGCAAAGGGCAGCACATAGATGTTTCCATGACGGACTGTATGGTCTCGTATAATACGATTCCCCTTGCCCATCACTTCGCAGGGTATGAGTATGGAATAGGGGAAAGTAGTGGTTCTCTGGAGATTACCGGTCATGCTTTGTGGTATAATTGCTTTGAAACGAGAGATGGTAAATACCTCTTCCTCGGAAATCTGGAGAAGAAGTTCTGGATAAACTTGTGTAAGGCAATAGGCAGAGAGGATTTTGTCGATTTTGAGTTTGCCACAGGGAAAAAGCGGGATGAGATAATGGCCGAGATGCGTAGTATTTTCTTGACTAAGTCGAGAGAAGAATGGTTGGAGATAATGGGAGGTAAAGACTTCTGCGCAAGCCCCGTGAATTCGCTGGAAGAGGTTGTTGCTGATCCCCAGGTTAATGCCCGCGAGATGATTCTTGAGACAGACCATCCTGTGGAGGGTACGATAAAACAGATAGGGTTCCCGTACAAATTTTCCGAAACCCCGGGCAAAATTAAAACGCCACCACCTGTGCTGGGCCAACATACAAATGAGGTATTGGCTAATTTCGGCTATACTGAAGATGATATAAGAGATTTAGAAGAAAAAGGGATTGTTTGATAGATAATCAGAAGATTATTATAAGATACCCTTTTCAACGAAGAACGATCTTATTAAGAATCAGAAAAAGAATCCCCCCTTTGGGGATATTTTGTTGGTGAATACTGGGGACATCACGGAGTCTGCGAGTGTTTTGGGTGATAAGAGACGGGTTTAGGTTGCTATAGGAGAATTCCTATGAGAAAAGATACCTTGCCGCATATACTTCATGCCCAAGTGGAGAAATATGGAAATAAAAAAGTTGCACTGAGGGAAAAAAATTTTGGTGTTTGGGATGAAATAACATGGAAAGAATATGGTGATCACGTCAGGAATTTTGCCCTGGGGCTTATAAGTCTTGGTCTGGAAAAAGGTGATCATGTATGTATTATTGGGGAAAATTGTCGGGAATGGCTGTACGCAGATTTAGGGATTCAATCTGCAGGTGGTATTTCTGTGGGTATATACTCAATTGATTATGCTGAAGGTGTGAGATACATCGTGGACCATTGTGAAGCGAAGTTTATTGTTGCTGAGGACCAGGAACAGACCGATAAGGTAATGGAGTTTAAGGAAAGACAGCCCCATCTCAAGAAGTGCATCGTTATGGATATGAAAGGATTAAGGGACTATAATGACCCTTTTATAATGAGTTTTAACGAGGTCGAGGAGATGGGGAAGAGATTATATGAGACCAGTCCTTCCATCTTCTATGACCGTCTTGATGAAGTAAAACCCGATGATGTGTGTATGATGCTTTACACTTCGGGGACGACTTCTGTACCTAAAGGTGTTATGATTACCCACAGGATTTATCTGGCTTGGATCGATGGATTGCAGGCTGCCAATCCGGTTAAAGAAGGAGACATAGTGCTCTCCTTTTTGCCTCTTAATCATGGTATTGAGCGGCTCATGTCTGTTGTTATCCCTTTGTGCTTTGGGTGTACCGTCAACTTTTCTGAAAGTACAGAGACTGTCCAGGAGAATATGTACGAAATCGCTCCAACACTCCTGCTGGCGGTGCCGAGGATTTACGAGAAACTGTGTTCTGAAGTCAAAATAAATGTCCAGGATTCTACATGGTTAAAAAGGTTAGCCTTCAAGTTGGCTATGCCTGTGGGATATAAGGTGACGGATATGGAAATGGCTCGAAGGAAGGTACGATGGTATTGGCGGTTTCTCTATTTTGTAGCCTACCTGGCATGCTTTAGGGCAATCAAAGATCAGATGGGATTTCTGAGGTTGAGAATTGCCTATACCGGAGGGGCGGCTGTAGCCCCTGAGATGAACCGATTCTTTTATGCTGTCGGAATCAAGTTAAGAGAGCTTTACGGTATGACAGAGATAGGAATAGTGGCAACACATCAGGGGAGGGATATAAAGATTGGAACCGCTGGGAAATTTCTTCCCGGTGTAGAGTGGAAGATTACCCAGGAGGGTGAGTTGTTGTGTAAGGTGAAAAGCCTTTTTGCCGGTTATTATAAAAACCCGGAGGCTACCCAATCTGCAAAGGGAGATGGATGGATGCGCACAAACGATCTTGTCTATGTTGACGATGAAGGTTATCTCCACGTCCTTGGCAGAAGACAGGACGTTTTTATTACCTCTGACGGAAGAATTATAGCCCCGGATGAGATAGAGAACAAACTGAAATTCAGTCCATATATATATGAGGCTGTAGTGGTAGGAGAGGGGATGGAATATCTAATTGCCTTGATCCAGATAGACTTTTCTAATGTTGGAAAATGGGCTATGAACAATAAGATAGCGTATACTACTTTTAAAAGCCTCTCTTTGAACTCTGCCGTATATGATTTAATTGCAGAAGAAATAAGGGAGGTAAATAGGTCGTTGGCACATGATAGACAAATTAAAAAATTTAATTTGATTACCAAGGAACTGGACCATGATGAAGATGAGTTGACAGCCACTCAAAAGGTAAGAAGGACGGCTATTAGGGAAATGTACAGGGACTTAATTAGAGAAACGTACGAAAGTGGCTACGAGTTATGAAGTTTAAACAATAACAGGAATGGAGAAAATATGGGGTGCGGAAATTTTAAGACGTCTTACAGCAAGGATATGGCAATCTTCCAGACCAACTGGATAAGAAACTGGATTATAGGATTTATAGTATTTTTAATAATTTTCCCATTTACTGCCAGTCCATACCTGATTTATGTAATAAACATCACAGCCATTGCAGTTATTGGTGCTTTAGGACTCAATATAATAACCGGTTATTGTGGGCAGATATCCTTTGGCCAGGCGGCTTTTCTCGCTATAGGGGCATATACTTCGGCTATACTTTCTGCAAAAGTGGGTCTTTCATTCTGGATGGCTATGCCTCTATCCGGCTTTATTACTGCCTTTGCTGGATTGCTGGTCGGAATACCCTCTTTAAGACTTAAGGGGCTATATCTGGTCATGACCACTCTGGCCCTTGTTTTTATCTGCCAATTTGTAGTTATCAATTGGGAAAGCATGACAGGTGGTTCGAAAGGACACAGTGTTCCCCTACCAACTATATTTAGTTATACAATACGGTCGGATCTCTCATTCTATTTTCTCATAATGCCAATTACTGCTTTAGCAGTCCTTTTTGCTAAAAATCTGACAAGGACAAAACCAGGTCGAGCATTTGTAGCCATCCGTGACAGATATATAGCTGCTGAAATTATCGGAGTGAATATTGCTAGATTCAAAGTCATGGCTTTTTTTATAAGTTCCTTCTATGTAGGAATAGCTGGAAGCCTTTATGCCCACTATACAAGAGAGATAAGCCCGGAACATTTTCCGATAACTCTCTCTATAGACTATATTGCAATGATAATTATAGGAGGTATGGGTTCTATCCTGGGCTCTGTATATGGAGCTATATTTGTAACCATGTTACCTGAGGGTATAAGAATGTTCTCCGATTTATTTAGAGGGTCTGCACCATTTCTCACTGAAAGGATACTGGAGTTGAAGGCTATCGTTTTTGGTCTGATCATAATCTTGTTTTTGATTTTTGAACCAGATGGTATCAATGGTCGCTGGCAAAAGATAAAGGTTTATTGGAAAAAATGGCCGTATAAGTATAGATAAAAAAACTAGTAAAAAATACTTGTAATAATCCTTTTTGTTGTGATAAAAATTAAAATCCTTTTTGCTTTAACATCCGTTTTATGAATGGCTCTAAGGGACATTTTTCAAAACAAACACAGTTTTTAATGGTCTCATAGTATACCTGAGCATTTTGGGGGAATTCTGAGATCTAATCGATAGAGCAGTTTAGCTATTGAATAATGTAAAGGAGGTAAGTATGGCAGTAGGAATAGTGGGTTATGGAGTTTATATCCCCAAATGTCGCATTAAGAGAGAAGATATAGCAAAGGTATGGGGTGGCGGGGGGAGGGGTGAAAACGCTGCCCTTAATGACAACGAGGATGTTATAACAATGGCGGTAGAGGCTTCTGTCAATGCGATTGAACATTCGGGGCTGGCTGATGTCAGAGAGGTAGATGCCATATATTTAGGTACTGATTCCCCTCCCAATATAGAGCATTCGTCTATAGGTGTTATCGCTCAGACATTGGGGGCAAAACGGGATATTGAAGTAATGGACTTTACCACAACCCCGAGGGCAGGTATTGCGGCGTTGAAGGCATGTATTGATGCGGTAAAGTCTGGCAGGGTTAGATATGGTCTGGTAATAGCTTCGGATTATCGTCCGGCTTCACCGGGGAGCAATATGGAAATGTTCTTCGGTGGTGGAGCGGGGGCTTTTATAGTTGGAGATAAGGATACTATAGCCGATCTTGAAGAAGTTTATACCTATTCGGGTAACTTTAGAGATAACTGGAGGAGCTTGGCAGACACCTATGTAAGAGACTATGAGCCGAGGTTTACCCGGCAGTATGGTTATACAGAGCACATACACAATTCCCTTAAGGGGCTTTTATCAAAAACAGGATTAACCATCGACCAGTTTCAGCACATAGTATTCCAGCAGCCTGATGCTAGACTTCCCATGGAAATAGCCAGAAAGCTAAAGCTAACGTCTGAACAGACAAAGCTGGGGTCCATATTTAATGACATAGGAGATACAGGGGCAGCTTGCTTGTTTATAGGCCTGTCATCGGTTTTTGACAGGGCAATTTCGGGAGACAAGGTTCTTGCTGTATCCTATGGTTCAGGGACAAGTGATGCCCTCTACCTGACCGTAAGAGAACCAATAGAGAAGGCAAAAGGCAGGTGTAAATCGTATCAATCATATCTGGCTAGCAAGGTCTATATGGATTATACACGGTATCTGAGGAGTAAAGGGGTTCTGAAAAAAGACGAATCACCTGCGGATTTGGGAGTTTCTCCCTTGTCTCCTCTTATGTGGAGGGCAAGTGCCGAGCTTTACAGACTGATCGGTGCCAGGTGTTTAAACTGTGGTTACGTGAACTTTCCGCCTTCTGAAAGAAAAATTTGTATAAGGTGCGGCAATACAAAGTTTAAAGAAGTAGTATTCAGCAGGAAAGGGAAGATACATACCTTCTGTGTAAACTATTACATGCCAGCAGGTTTTGAATCTCCTTTACCTATAATAATTGCTGATCTTGATGACGGAGTTAGACACAGGGCATTGGGTACAGAGATGAGTCCTGAGGAAGTAAAGATTGATATGCCGGTAGAATTGGTTTTGAGGAGATTGACTTCCGAGGATAATGTAAACCTGTACGGAAACGTATTCAGGCCAATAAGAATAAAATAGATGGAATACTGGAGGTACTAGATATGGGATGGAATAAGATAGCGATAGTTGGAGTAGGGATAATAAAGTTTGGAGAGCTGTTCGACAAAGGCTGGGAGATTATGGTTGAGGAAGCTTACCTCAATGCCATCAGCAACGTAGACAAAGGTTTTAATCCTAAAGACATTCAGGCTGCATGGATAGCCGATTGCAGGCCTGGTGCCCATGGGACACAGACCATTGCCGGGGTATCCCTTGTGGGGAATATCGGGCTTGCGGGAGTTCCCTGCAGCCATATAGAGAACGGTTGTCCTACAGGAAGTGATGGATTCAGGAATGCCTGTCTTGGAGTTGCTTCCGGCGTCTATGACGTAGCATTAGTACTTGGGGCAGAGAAGATGCGGGACAAATCAACAGCAGAGATGCTTTCTCTGGCTGCCCAGGGACACCCTGTGATTCAGCGGGGCGAGACGGCAATGACCATGTTTGCTCCCCAGGCGATGCGTCATATGCATGAATTTGGTACCACCAAAGAACAGATGGCTATGGTAGCTGTCAAAAACCACAAAAATGGCGTATACGACCCGTACTCTCACTACAGATATGAGATAACCATAGAGGATGTATTCAAATCACCCATGGTTTGCAGTCCATTGAACCTTTTGGACTGTTGTCCTCAGACAGATGGTGCGGCTGCGGCAATAATATGCAGGGCTGATTTGGCTGAAAAGTATACTGACAAACCCATATATGTTGCTGGTTTTGGGATGGGGACCGATGTATTTTACGTCCATGAGAAGGAGAACTTTACAGAGTTTGTAGCATCTGTCAGGGCGGCGAAGCAGGCATATACTATGGCTGGTATAGAGCCGAAGGATATAGATGTGGCAGAGGTTCATGACTGTTTTTCAATTACAGAGATAATCAACTATGAGGATTTGGGTTTCTGTGAAAAGGGTAAAGGGGGTAAGTTCATTGAGCAGGGTAAATCTGACCTTGATGGTGAGGTAGCGGTCAATCCCAGTGGTGGTCTCATGTCCAAAGGTCATCCGTTGGGTGCTACAGGTATTGCTCAGATAGCAGAGTTGTTCTGGCAGTTGAGGGAAGATGTTAGGGGCTCGAATGGTTCCGGCGATCCCAGCATCAATGAGAAGCGGCAGGTGAAGATAAAGAACGGCTATGGGTTACAGCACAATGTAGGCGGAAGGGGTATATCAAATTCGGTGGTGACGATAGTGACCAGAAATAAAATATAAGGAGATTCTTATGAAGGCATTGGTAGTCGGAGGAACCGGTCCAACAGGCCCATTTGTATTGGAAGGATTATTGAATAGAGGCTATAAGGTGACTATTCTTCATCGTGGAACTCACGAAATAGATCTTCCTTCTGAAATCGAGCATCTCCATGGAGATGCCCATTTTGTGGAGACCCTTAACGAGACATTAGGTTCACGTACCTTTGATTTGGTGGTAGCCATGTACGGAAGGTTACGTTATGTGGCAGAGGTGATGAGGGGAAGAACTGAAAGGTTGATATGTGCAGGGGGGGTCGCTGTGTACAGGGGTTGGTTCGACCCTACTCAAAACCCAGAAGGACTTCATTATCCTATTACGGAAAATGCCCCTTTAACTACCGGCCCAGAAATTGATAGTTTCTCCTACCTGATGGTACAAAGTGAACTCGCGGTATTAGAAGGCCACCATTTAGGCTTCTATAATGGTACTGTTCTGAGGTTCCCCATGGTTTATGGTCCAAGGCAGCTTATCCCTGCTGAGTGGTGTGTAGTGCGTCGTATACTTGATGGCAGGAAGCAATTAATTGTGCCTGATGGGGGACTTACTATCGAATCAAGAGGATATGCAGAAAATATGGCTTATGCATTGTTGTTATGTGTAGATTATCCGGAGAAATCAGCCGGGCAGGTTTATAACATAGCAGATGAAGATGCCTTGAGTTTAAGGGAATGGATAGGAGCTATCTCAAGGATGATGGATCATGAATGGGAATTGATAGACATGCCAGCAAAACTTGCATCGCCTTCCATGCCCTATGGAATGTGGGCTCGACCATTAGTAAGTGAAACAGGGCAACTGCATCACAGGGTAATTGATTTAACTAAGATTAAAGCCCAGTTAGGCTATAAAGATCTCTTCAAGGCAAAAGAGGGCCTAAAGAAGACTATTCAATATTATTTGGATAATCCACCTGATCGAGGAGGGGAAATCGAAAAGAGGTTAAATGATCGTTTTGACTATGAAACTGAAGACAGATTAATTAGAGAGCATAAAGAAGGCATAGAAAAACTCTCTAGCATATTTCCAATAGATAGGTGGTATCATCCCTATCCCCATCCAGATGAACCCAAACTAAAGAGAGATCAAAGAGACAGATAATAAATCTAAAAACAAACTGGCGGTGTTAAAAACCTCTTTTTCTTTTTATATGCTCAACAATAGTGGGTGTATAATTTCAATACAGGTGTGGAAAGGAGAAAGGTAGATAATGGATTTTAATCAGGAACAGCAGGCAATGGTAGAAACCGTTAGAAAGATTTCTATTGATAAAATAGCGCCAAGAGCAGCAGAGATTGATGAAAACGAGGAGTATCCAAAAGATTTAGAAGAGATATTAAGAGAACAGGGGGTGTTGAAACTCCTTGTTCCTGAGCAGTATGGAGGACTTGGAGGGGACATAATCACCGCCTGCCTTGTTGTGGAAGAAATAAATAAGGTATCCCCTGCGGTATCACAGATAGCTTATGTATGTTATGCAACAACACTTTTAATGCTTAATGCTGATGAATTGCAAAAGGGGAAATATCTCACTAAGATGGCAGATAATAAGCTAATGTCTTTGTGTCTTACAGAACCCCATGCAGGATCGGATTCAGCTGGCATTCGTAGCAAAGCCGTTTTGAATGGGAGACACTATATAGTTAATGGAACAAAATGTTTTATAACTCAGGGGGCTGTGGTTGATTACCATTTTGCCTTTGCAGTAACCGGACCAGGGCAGGGTTCCAAGGGAATATCAGCATTTATAGTTGAGAAGGGTTTCCCCGGGGTAAGTGTAGGAAAAGATGAAAAGAAGATGGGAATGCGGGGGATATCCGCTGCTGAGATCATCTTTGATAATGCGTCGGTTCCGGTCGAGAACCGGGTTGGTACTGAGGGTGAAGCGTTTAAGGTCCTGATGAAGACCTTTGATAGGATTAGGCCACTGATTGCAGCCCAGGCTTTAGGGATAGCTGAGGGGGCATATAAATATGCCCTTGAGTACTCAAAGACCAGATTTGCATTTGGGCAGCCTATATCCCAGTTTCAGGGTGTCCAGTTCAAGCTTGCGGATATGGTGACATCAATAGAAGCGGCAAGGGGACTGGTATATGAAGCAGCCCAGTTAATAGATAAAGGGGTTGAAGATGTGACTACGCCCGTTTCAATGGCTAAATACTTCGCTTCAGAGGTGGCTATGAAGGTGACAACCGATGCTGTTCAGATTTTAGGTGGCTATGGTTATATGAGAGACCATTCAGTAGAGAGGTTTATGAGGGATGCCAAATGTACCCAGATTATAGAAGGGACAAGCGAGATACAAAAGATGATAATTGCCCGAAAAATACTTGAATCTTAAGATATACAAAAAGGCGTCCCCAAAATGACGGATTCAGCAGATCCGACTTTTACGAGATCATTAATAACAATTATTACAGGAAGAGTTTACAGGATTAAAACCCTGTCTTTTGCAAAATAGGGGGCAAAGAAATTTTGTATGAGGAGAAAGGAGGGTAATATGCCGAAGGTATTGATAACCTGCTTTTCGAAATCGGGTAATACAAAGAGGATGGCTGAGTATATCAGAGAGGGGTTAAATTCATCTGAAGATATTGAGGTTGACTTAAAGGGAGTTGAGGATACAACGATTGATGACCTTTGTTCATCTGATGGAATAATAATAGGCAGTCCTACCTATTTTGGAGTTATGTCAACAGAGGTAAAGGACCTTATTGACAGAAGCATAAAATGCTTTGGGAAATTGGCTGGGAAAGCTGGGGGTGCCTTTACATCATCTGCAATGGTCGGCGGAGGGAATGAAACCACCATTATGAGTATCCTTCAGGCACTCCTCATCCACGGCATGATTGTACATGGTGACCATAAAGGGAATCACTATGGCCCTGTGTCGATCGGGACCCCAAATGAAGATGTCCGTGATGAGTGTTTGCGCTATGGTAAAAGATTCGGAAATCTAGTCAAGAAATTATGTTGAGATTGCCAAAAAACTGTAGCAACCTCAGATAAGGACCAATCTGTTGGTTTTAGAGTGTGTGAAGATATCCATTAGCAGACCATTTATTTTTGTTTTAGAATAAGGTCACTTACGGATGTAGGAAAGTTGACTGTTAAGATGACAATCTGATTTGGCTGAGCAATCTCGATTATCTTGCCATCTTCATTTATTATTTTCTCCAAAAAAAGGTGATTAATCTCTCCTGACTTACCGATAAATTCGACCTCATCGCCCAATCTTATCTGGTTTCTAACCTCAACCTTTATCTCGTTATTTCCTGAGACCCCTCTGACTACCCCAATCAAGTTATGGGTTTGAATATAAGAAGATGACGAATAGTTCTGTGACCCTTTAGTAGATTTTTCACAAAAAAAGCCTGTCGTATAATTGCGGTGACTAACCTTTTTCAACTCTTCCAGCCATTCCCTTCGAAATTCGTATTTGTCAGGATTGTCGAGGTATTCGTCTATTGCCTTACGATAAACCCTTACCACATTTCCCACATAGTTTATTCCTTTCATCCTTCCTTCGATCTTAAGGGAATCTACGTCGGCATCTATCATATCTGGTATATATTCTATGAGGCAAAGATCTTCAGAACTCAGGATGTAACTCCCTCTGTCGTCTTCAAAGATTGGAAGATAAATACCAGGACGGCTTTCTTCCATAAGCATGTATTTCCATCGACATGGTTGCGAGCACTCCCCACGGTTGGAATCCCGGTGAGTAAGATAATTGCTGAGTAAACACCTGCCGGAGTATGAAATACACATAGCCCCATGGATGAAGACCTCGATTTCTATGTCTACCTTTCCCCTGATATATTTAATTTCTGAGAAAGAGAGTTCTCGTGCCAGATTGACACGAGAAATCCCTTGATTTTTCCAGAACTCCACACTTCGCCAGTTGGTAGTGTTTGCCTGAGTACTTAGGTGGAGAGGAACATAATTAACTAAATTTCTTGCTATAAGAATAATTCCAGGGTCTGATACAATTATGGCATCTACTCCTAGTTCTTCCATGTTAGTTAAATAATCAGGAAGCTTTTCTACATCTTCATTACGTGGAAATATATTGACTGTAACGTATACTTTAACCCCTTTTTTGTGCGCAAGTTTAATACCTTCTTCCATTTGGGAAATGGTAAAATTTCCGGCAAGGTTTCTGAGACCGTATGATTTTCCGCTCAAATAGACTGCATCAGCACCATAATGAATAGCAGTCTTGAGTTTCTCTAAATTTCCTGCTGGTGCAAGTAGTTCCGGTCTTTTCACTTGAAAATGCACCTATTCCTGTCATTGCGAATCCGCCAGAGGCGGATGAAGCAATCCCATCCTTTGAGTTTGCTTCGTCCCATTTACTTCGTTCAGGGCTTCGGTTCACTCGCTCCTCGCAAAGACATTTTCCTTATTCTATGTGTCTCTTTGAGGCATGTAAGTTTCATTAAAACCCTTTTCCAAATATTAGACCCAGTTCCGACGTGTTTATAAAAACTATCATAGTCATATTTGAAAGACAAGAGTTTACTTTCTATTGTACTGGGATCAGGAATTTTCCCTTGACAAATATAAGGTTAGCAGGTATTTATTGATTCAAAAATTGAAAGATATAGGCATGTGTCCCTTTAATAATGCGGCAAAAAAGGCTGATATAAAAATTAGGGGATGGGGATTTCAGCAAGCATTGCTCTAATCCCTATTTTTTTAGAAAGACCGATTGATTTCTGAAATGTCCTTATATTGATGAAGTCATAAAAACTCAAAAATCAGGCGAACATATGGACTTTTTACAAAGCTGCCAATATTAGAAGCAGAATGGATAAGAATTTTTTTGGGATAGGACTGAGTTTTGTTCCTGGAATAGGTTGCGTTTTGTATAAGAGGCTGATTGATTATTTCAAAAAAGCCGAACTTGTATTCGATGCATCTTTGCAGGAATTGATGAATATTGATGGAATAGGGCATGAAACTGCTTTGGCAATTAAAAACTTTGATCAAGGAGACCTGGTTGAGAATTGGCTATTGATGGCAAAGAAGACCAATGCCCGGATATTGACTTTGGAAGACGGAGATTACCCCGCGAATCTAATGAAGATCAATAATCCGCCACCGATCATCTATGTAAAAGGCGAAATTAAAAAGGATGATCACTTTGCTGTTGCTGTTGTTGGATCGCGAACCCCATCAGGATACGGGGAATTAGCTGCTAGGTCTATAAGTCATGACCTGGCAGCAGAAGGAATAACCATTGTCAGCGGTATGGCTAGGGGAATTGATGCCATTTCGCACAAAGAGGCATTATCTGCAGGAGGAAGGACCATTGCTGTATTGGGGAGTGGAATAAATGTGATATATCCACCTGAAAATAGGGAACTTTTCAATAAGATTTGCCGGAACGGAGCTGTTATTACTGAGTTACCAGTTTCAACACCCCCTGATGCTGTAAACTTTCCAAATCGAAACAGGATAATAAGTGGTCTATCCCTAGGGGTGGTAATTGTGGAGGCTGGGGTAAAGAGCGGGTCTCTAATTACTGCAAAGTTTGCTGTTAGTCAGGGTAAAAAGGTCTTTGCTGTTCCAGGGCAGATAGGGTCTGTGGGAAGTAGAGGGACAAACAAGCTTATAAAAGAGGGAGCAAGGTTAGTAGAGAGTGCTGATGATGTTGTGGGTGCAATCTTCAGCTTTCGTTCAAGACAAGTTTTACCCCGATACAGGGATTATAAAGAGGACAAGGAAGGAGCTAGGAAAGAGGAGAATTTGTCTAATGATGCCAAACAGGTCATGACTGCTTTGACTGAGGGCCCTTTACATATCGATACTGTTGCTACTAAAAGCAAATTAAATATTAACGAGGTTTCAAGTATATTATTGAACCTGGAGCTCAGTGGCTTAATTACCCAGCTACCTGGGAAAATGTTTGCACGAAACTCATAGACCCCATTGGAATTACCTTTTCTTGGGGGGATATACTTCTTGGAGAAAAAATGCCTAAATCTCTGGTTATCGTTGAGTCGCCTGCTAAAGCAAATACTATTAACAAATTCCTGGGTAAGGATTTTATAGTTTTGGCATCCATGGGACATGTAAGAGCCCTTCCCAGCAAGCCTGGTTCTGTAGCCATAGAAAATGACTTTGAACCAAAATACCAGATATTGCCTCAGCGGAGGAAGGATATCTCTAAAATAAAGAAGACATTAGAAAAATGTGAAAATCTCTACCTGGCTACCGATTTGGATCGAGAAGGAGAGGCTATTGCCTGGCATTTGTTGGAGATATTGAATCTAACTAATGGAAATGCTTACAGCAAAAGAAAGGGTTCATCTTCCCCTTCAGTCAAGAGAATAACCTTTTATGAAATTACAAAAGACGCTATTCAAGAAGCGATGAAATCCCCTCGGCATGTCATCCGCTCCTTGGTAGATGCTCAGCAAGCCAGGGTAATTTTAGACTACCTTTATGGATTTAACCTGAGTCCGCTTTTGTGGAAAAAGGTCCGTTATGGGCTTTCTGCCGGAAGAGTTCAATCTGTTGCCCTAAGGTTAATTTGTGAGAGAGAAGAGGAGATTCAAGCATTTAAACCCAAAGAATATTGGACCGTCACTGCCAGGCTTTCAACAGCAAAAGAACCAACACCGGCAACTAGCTTTAATGCCACGTTAGTTGCGATAGATGGCAAGAAACAAAGTAAATTTTCAATCAGTAATGAAGAGTCTGCTAAAAGGATCATTAAAGAACTTGAAAGTGCAGAGTATGAGGTTGTAGAAATAAAGGAAAAAGAGGTTACAAAATCCCCCCCCCCTCCTTTTACTACCAGTACTTTACAACAAGAGGCATTTAAAAAGTTGCATTTTTCTGCAAAAAAAACCATGTCAATCGCTCAAAAACTCTATGAAGGAATAGAAATTCAAGAGGAAAGTGTCGGTTTAATTACCTATATGAGAACAGATAGTGTAAATCTTTCTTCAGGTGCCCTAAAGCATGCGAAAGATATAATAGCCCAGTTTTTTGGAGATAAATATGCATTGAAAACCCCCCGTTATTTTAAAAATAAGGCGAAAAATGTACAGGAGGCACATGAGGCTATAAGACCTACTGATTTAGCAAAGAAACCAGAGGATATGAAGGCTTTCTTGACTTCCGATCAATGGAAGTTATATAAACTTATTTGGAGACGAACCATTGCATGTCAAATGGCTAAAGCTGTTCTAAATACTGTTTCTGTTGATATAGCCGCAAAAAAAACTCATACATTTCGTGTCTCAGGTTCGATAATAATATTTTCGGGGTTTATGAAGGTATACGAGGAAAGCAGAGACATTGACAAGGAAGAGAAAGAGGAGGTATTACCTTATCTTACAAAAGGACAAAGTCTTTATCTAATAGAGATCCTTCCTAACCAACATTTTACCCAGCCACCCTATCGTTATACTGAAGCCTCTCTGGTAAAGATTTTAGAAGAATACGGGATAGGACGTCCTTCTACCTATGCTGCAATTATAAACACCCTTCTAATTCGAGATTACGTTAAGATAATAGACCGGAATTTTCATCCAGAAGATACCGGAATAACCGTTAACAGGTTACTTGTTAACCATTTCAATAAATATGTTGATTATAATTTTACTGCTAAAATGGAAGAGGACCTTGATCAGGTAGCTAAGGGGAAGGCGCAATGGCAACCAGTCATACAGCAATTTTGGACCCCGTTTATTGAGTTGATCAGAGAGAAAGATGTTGAAATTAAAAGGTCAGATGTAATTGATGAAAAGACAGAAGAAAAGTGCCCTCAATGCGATGGTGATCTTGTTATTAAATTAGGACGATATGGTAAATTCTATGCTTGTAAAAGGTATCCTAAATGTAAGTTTGTAAGACCTTTAAAAGAGAAAAGAGAAATAGTCGAAGAGGTGTCTTCCAATGCAGAGAGGTGTGAAAAATGTGGCAAATCTATGACAATAAAAAATGGGAGATTTGGTAAATTCCTTGCTTGCTCAGGATATCCCGAGTGTAAAAACACCAAGCGGGTCTCTAAAAGTAAAAATGGAGATTCTCAAGCCGGACAACAGGGAATAACTGCTGAAAAGTGTGAAAGATGTGGCAGTAATTTTGTAATCAGAACAACCCGTTATGGAAACAGATTCCTATCTTGTCAGAATTATCCAAAATGTGATAATGCCAAGCCGTTAAGCACTGGGATTAAATGTTCAATGCCTGATTGCAATGGGGATATAGTAGAGAGGGGGTCAAAAAAAGGAAAGCTTTTCTTTGGATGCAGTAAATATCCTGATTGTAACTTGATGTTTTGGAACAGACCTGTGCCTGATAAATGTCCCGATTGTGGATCTCCATTTCTGGTAGAAAAGGTTGTAAAAAACAACAGGACGATACTTGAATGTTTAAATAAGGAATGTAAATATCAAAGGGAAAAAGAAGGATAACAAAAAAAGGCCATCTTATAGGTTCCTAAAATGGCCTTTCATAAATAATTTCTCGGCAGTGACCTACTCTCCCACCCCGTTGCCAGAGCAGTACCATCGGCGCTAGAGAGCTTAACTTCCGTGTTCGGGATGGGAACGGGTGTATCCTCTCTGCTATAACCACCGAAAAATTAAATTAATTTTTAATAAGGTTATGGTCAAGCCTCACGACCTATTAGTATTGGTTAGCTGAGTTCGTTACCGAACTTACACATCCAACCTATCAACCTTGTGGTCTACAAGGGGTCTTCAGTCCACCCTTGGGTGGAGGGGATACCTAATCTTGGGGTGGGTTTCCCGCTTAGATGCCTTCAGCGGTTATCCCTTCCGAACATAGCTACCCAGCGATGCCACTGGCGTGACAACTGGTAAACTAGAGGTTCGTCCATTCCGGTCCTCTCGTACTAGGAACAGAACCCCTCAAGTATCCTACGCCCACAACAGATAGGGACCGAACTGTCTCACGACGTTCTAAACCCAGCTCACGTACCGCTTTAATTGGCGAACAGCCAAACCCTTGGGACCTGCTTCAGCCCCAGGATGCGATGAGCCGACATCGAGGTGCCAAACCTCCCCGTCGATGTGGACTCTTGGGGGAGATAAGCCTGTTATCCCCGGCGTACCTTTTATCCGTTGAGCGACGGCCCTTCCATTCGGGACCGCCGGATCACTAAGACCTGCTTTCGCATCTGCTTGACTTGTAGGTCTCGCAGTTAAGCTCCCTTATGCCTTTACACTCTACGGCTGGTTTCCAATCAGCCTGAGGGAACCTTCGTGCGCCTCCGTTACTCTTTAGGAGGCGACCGCCCCAGTCAAACTACCCACCAGACACTGTCCTCGACCCGGATAACGGATCTGAGTTAGAATTTCCGAATAACCAGGGTGGTATTTCAAGGGTGACTCCATCCCGACTAGCGTCAGGATTTCTCAGTCTCCCACCTATCCTACACAAGCTATCCCAAAATCCAATGTCAAGCTATAGTAAAGGTGCCGGGGTCTTTCCGTCTAGTTGCGGGTAGACGGTATCTTCACCGCCGCTTCAATTTCGCTGAGCCCCTCGTTGAGACAGTGCTGAAGTCGTTACGCCATTCGTGCAGGTCGGAACTTACCCGACAAGGAATTTCGCTACCTTAGGACCGTTATAGTTACGGCCGCCGTTTACTGGGGCTTCGGTTCGAAGCTTCTCTCCGCCAAAGACGGAAATAACATCTCTCCTTAACCTTCCAGCACCGGGCAGGCGTCAGTCCCTATACATCGTCTTACGACTTAGCAGAGACCTGTGTTTTTAATAAACAGTCGCTACAGCCATTTCTCTGCGACCCACTTCGGCTCTAGAAGCAAGTTCCTTTACCTAGTGTGGGCACTCCTTCTCCCTAAGTTACGGAGTCAATTGGCCGAGTTCCTTAACGAGGGTTATCTCAAGCGCCTTGGGATACTCTCCCTGCCTACCTGTGTCGGTTTGCGGTACGATCACCAAATTAACTCGCTAGAGGCTTTTCTTGGTAGTATGGGCTCAACCAGTTTATGTCCAAATGGACTCCTCATCGCTTCTCGGAGTTATGATATTCCGGATTTGCCTGGAATATCCTCCTACGAGCTTGAACCTACTATTCCAACAGTAGGATGGCCTACCCTTCTACGTCCCCCCATCACTCAAATGCTAATCTGGTGGTACAGGAATATTAACCTGTTTTCCATCGCCTACGCCTTTCGGCCTCGGCTTAGGGATCGACTAACCCTGAGAGGATTAACCTTCCTCAGGAAACCTTAGGCTTACGGCGTGCCGGTTTCTCACCGGCATTATCGCTACTCATGTCAGCATAATCTCTTCCAGTTTCTCCAGCAGTCCTCACAGTCTGCCTTCACTGATTACTGGAATGCTCCCCTACCTCCGCCAGAAGTATGGCGGACCGCAGCTTCGGTAATGTGCTTGAGCCCCGTTACATTTTAGGCGCAGACCCACTTGACCAGTGAGCTGTTACGCTTTCTTTAAAGGATGGCTGCCTCTAAGCCAACCTCCTGGTTGTCTGGGCGTTTCCACATCCTTTTACACTTAGCACATATTTGGGGACCTTAGCTGGCGGTCTGGGTTGTTTCCCTCTCGACCACGGAACTTATCTCCCGTAGTCTGACTCCCAGGATTATACTTAGCAGCATTCGGAGTTTGGTTGGGTTTGGTAATCTGGTAGGACCCCTAGCCCATCCAGTGCTCTACCTCTGCTAGCAATTCCTGAGGCTATACCTAAATATATTTCGGGGAGAACCAGCTATCTCCAGGTTTGATTAGCCTTTCACTCCTATCCACAGCTCATCCAAGCCGTTTTCAACCGA